>NZ_DAMCAM010000007.1:0-68078 GCF_032059615.1 Melaminivora sp.
GGATCGCGCGGGGCCCGAGGCGCTTAGCTACCACAACCTGAGCGGCCCGCCCTGGCTGGGCCCGGTACGCACTACTGCGACTGATGCTGAGGTTGTTTGGCGCGGCGTAGATCTAACTCAGGGTGAACGCGCGGCGCTGCACCTCGGCATAGCCGCATTGGACACGCGCTGCGAGTCGCTGAGATTAAACTTCGAAAACCAGTACGGCGAGAGGGCCTATCAGCGCGTGATATTGCGCGGTCGCCGAACTGACGCAGCTATCGCCATCGGCGTTTCAGCTTTGATCCTACCACTGCAACAGAATCGACAGGGCACGCTGCGGATTGGCTTCGAATGCCCTATTGCTGCTACGCTGCAGCTCGAAGAAGTCGCACTCTACCGCGTGAGCATGGGCCTACATTATGGAGCCCCGTTTGTTGAAACGCTTGTTGCGCCGGAAGCGCCATAACAGCGTTCCTTCAGGTGCCAGTCGCTTCGTCTTCGTCCTTAGTAGGTGCTCTCAGGATTTCTCACAATAAGAAGTGTTTTAGCACTACTAGCATTGAGCCTATTGCTGGTCATTCAATATGGAAGGCTGTCACCGATCAACCATTTTCTTAAAACAGAATCAGGCATATAAAGGAGATCAGATCGCGCTTCGCGCCAAGGTTGAATTTTTGCTTCGCGTCATCAAACACCAGTTCAGTCACAAAAAATACACCGCCTTGATATTGGCGGCGTATTGTACTTTTTATGCCATTATTAAGAGCAGCATGAACTTAGGTGGCGTAAGCGTGCCCACCCTTTAGCAAATTTAGCATTGATATTTTATTAGGAACGTACTCGATGTCGCAGTAATATTGCGAAAGAGCAGCAGACAATTGGAAGTCCAACTCATTACCCAATGTTAAGACAGCAATACAAACCTTTTTTCGTTAGAAAAATGTAATAAATTGTAAACCAACACTTCAGGGCAGCCAGCCACGCTCTAACAAAGAGAATATAGACCGTCATTGGTCAGGGCAGAAAGCTATGCAACAGGATGCGTCAGAATGTGTCAGTTTAGCCGGCCAGCGCAGATCATAAAAATTTGCATAAGGCTCTACCTGCCTTCCAACGTCGCTTCCTCCATTATCGCTAGGTATGGCGCCAGATCTTCAAATCTCTATCACTCAGATCACTCAAACACCGCCGCTTCATCGCAACAAGATGAAAAATTTTGCGCCGATATAAAGGCAAGTACATAGCAAGATTCTGAACAGTTGACCAACCGGATACGGAAATTGAAATTTGGTTTTTCCTTTCGGGCCAAACTGAACATTTCACCCTTCATTCAATAGCTGGCCGCCGCTGCTCCACGAGCGCTGAAAACAAAATCTCCTTAGAGGGTGTTATGAACTACTGGCGGAAGCTAGCAGCCGAGCGGCCTGGGGCAGCATGAGCACGGCAAAGACGAGGAAGTGCAGCCCGCTGAGTACCTCAGGCAGCCGCTCGTAATCCCGCGAGAGTCGACGAAAGCGCGCCAGCCAGCCGAAGCTGCGCTCCACCACCCAGCGCTTGGGCAAGAGCACAAAGCCTTTTTTCGCCTCAGGCAGCTTCACGATCTGCAGAGCAATGTCGTGTTCCTGCGCAGCCTCGCGCGCTTTCTCTCCTGTGTAGCCTTGGTCCGCCCATGCCATCTCGACCGTGTGGCCCGTGGCCTGCTGCGCTGCGGCGCAGAGGCGTTCGACCTGGGCCCTCTCCTGTTCGTCGGCCGGCGTGACGTGTAGCGCCAGCAGGTGGCCGAGCGTATCGACGGCCATGTGCACCTTGCTGCCTCGCCTGCGCTTGTAGCCGTCATAGCCCGCCCGAGGCCCGCTCTCACAGCTCGACTGCAGGGTGCGCCCGTCCAGCACGATTGCACTCGGCTGGCCCTGCCGGCCCTGGGCCACGCGGATGATGGAGCGCAGATCCGAGACCATCGCTTCAAAGCAGCCTGCCTCCACCCAGCGGCGGCTTTGCTGGTAGACCGCCTCCCACGGCGGGAAATCATTGGGCAACAAACGCCAGGGCGCGCCAGCACGCACCAGCCAGCGCAAGGCATTGAAGACTTCGCGCCGGTCGTGACGGCGCTGCGGCGCAGCTTCTTCCATTAGCATCAGGTAAGGGCCAGCAAAGCTCCATTCTTCGTCGCTGACATCTGTCGGGTAGGGCTTGCGGGGCATGGCCGCACTCTAGCCTCCCCACGGCTGGAGCGCTCAAAGTGCATAACACCCTCTAGTCCGCCCAGATCACCAGGCCCGACCACGCCGTGGCCAGCACCACCAGCCCGAAGGCGATGCGGTACCAGGCGAACAGCACGAAGCTGTGCGTGCTGATGTAGCGCAGCAGCCAGCGCACGCAGGCCCAGGCGCTGATGAACGAGAACACCAGCCCCACGGCGAACAGCGGCACATCGGCCGCCGACAAGAGGGCACGCTCCTTGTACAGGCTGTATGCGCCCGCGCCGATCAGCGTGGGGATGGCCAGGAAGAACGAATAATCCGTCGCCGCCTTGCGCGACAGGCCCAGCAGCATGCCGCCGATGATGGTCGCGCCGCTCCTGCTGGTGCCCGGCACCATGGCCAGGCACTGCACCAGGCCCACCTTGAGCGCATCGAGCGGGGCCATGTCGTCCACGCTCTGGATGCGCACCGCCGCCTGCTGGCGCCGCTCGGCCCACAGAATGACGAAGCCGCCCAGGATGAAGGTGCTGGCCACGACCACGGGGGTGAACAAATGCTCCTTGATGGCTTTGCCAAACAACAGCCCCAGCACCACGGCGGGCAGGAAGCCGATCAACACGTTGAGCGCAAAGCGCTGCGCCTGGCGCTGGCTGGGCAGCTGGACCAGCGTCTCGCGGATGCGCTGCCAGTACACCAGGATGACGGCGAAGATGGCGCCGGTCTGGATGGCGATGTCGAAGACCTTGGCCTTGGCGTCGTCAAAACCCAGCAGGCTGCCTGCCAGGATCAGGTGCCCCGTGGACGAGATGGGCAAGAACTCGGTCAGTCCCTCGACCACGCCCATGATGGCGGCCTTGAGCAGCAATACGGTATCCACGCGCTTTCTTCTCCTGATGAGCCCGCGCCGGCCAGGCCGGCAAAAAAGCGCGGATTATCCGCCTGCCCCGTGGCTCAACCGCCCAGCCGGGCTGACCTTCGCCCCGCTCACTGCTCGCCAGGCTCGCGCTTGCGCGTGCGCATCACGCCGTCCTCGGCCGCCGCCAGCGGGTCGCCCGGCGGGCGCTGGTCGGCGCCCGAGCCGGTCCACTGCGGTGGCACCTGCGAGGGCTGGGTGGTGGCCGGGTTGAAGCGCCGCGCCTGGTCCGGCACCAGCGCGCTTACCGGCTGCGGGCGCGGCGGGCGCTTGCGCGTGAGTTCCTGCGCGATCTGCACGGCCGACGCGGGCCGCCCGGCGATGGTCGGACGGATGCCCGGGCTGGCCTGCAGCTCTTCCTCGCTGGGCGTGCGCGGCGAGAAGCTGTGCGCGTCGGCCAGCGGCCAGTACAGCTTGTAGACGCTGTGCTGGTTCTCCAGATCGTCGAGCAGCGCGCCGAAGCGGATGGTCGGCATGACGGCCGACAGCAGGCGGATGCGCGAGCTGTCCACCCGGCGCACGATGTGGTGCGGGGTCAGCTGGTCGGGGTGCATCAGGCCGGCGGCCTGCAGCAATTCCTTCAGCGCATGCAGCGTGTTGGCGTGGTACTGCGCCACGCGCGTGGCCTTGTCGGGCACCACCAGGGCGCGCTCGCGCAGCGCGTCCTGCGTGGCGATGCCGGTCGGGCAGCGGCCGGTGTGGCAGACCTGCGCCTGGATGCAGCCCAGCGCCATCATGAAGCCGCGCCCGGAGTTGCACCAGTCGGCGCCCAGGGCGAACATGCGCGCCAGGTCGAACGAGTTGATGACCTTGCCGGCCGCGCCGATCTTGATGCGGTGGCGCAGGTTCACGCCGATCAGCGTGTTGTTGACCAGGTGCAGGCCCTCCTGCACCGGCGCGCCCATGTGGTCGGAAAATTCGATGGGCGCCGCGCCCGTGCCGCCCTCGGCACCGTCAACCACGATGTAGTCGGGCGTGATGTCGGTTTCCAGCATCGCCTTGACGATGGCGAACCACTCCCAGATGTGGCCGATGCACAGCTTGAAGCCGACCGGTTTGCCACCCGACAGCTCGCGCAGCTGCACGATGAAATGCATCAGCTCCACCGGCGTGGAGAAGGCGCTGTGCGACGAGGGCGAGATGCAGTCCATCCCTACCGGAATGCCGCGCGCCGCGGCGATCTCGGGTGTGACCTTGGCGCCGGGCAGCATGCCGCCGTGGCCCGGCTTGGCGCCCTGGCTGATCTTGATTTCGATCATCTTGACCTGCGGCTGGCGCGCCTGGGCGGCGAAGCGCTCGGGGTTGAAGCTGCCATCCTCGTTGCGGCAGCCAAAGTAGCCCGAGCCGATCTCCCAGATCAGGTCGCCGCCGTGCTCGCGGTGGTAGCGGCTGATGCCGCCCTCGCCCGTGTCGTGGGCGAAGCCGTCCATCTTGGCGCCCTGGTTCAGCGCCAGGATGGCGTTGGCCGACAGCGCGCCGAAGCTCATGGCCGAGATGTTGAACACGCTGGCGTTGTAGGGCTGGGTGCAGGGCGCGACGCCCTCCAGCGGCTCGCCCGGGCGCCCGCCGATCCAGATGCGGAAGTCGTGCGAGTCGATCTTGGTGGTCTGCATGGAGTGGTTGATCCACTCATAGCCCTTGGCGCCCACGTCCAGCTTGGTGCCGAAGGGACGCACGTCGGGCTCGCCCTTGGAGCGCTGATAGACCACCGAGCGCTGCGCGCGCGTGAAGGGCTCGCCCTTGTCCACGTCGCCCTCGATGAAGTACTGCCGGATCTCGGGGCGGATGAACTCCAGCCAGAAACGCATGTGGCCCAGGATGGGATAGTTGCGCAGGATGGCATGGCGCGTCTGGCGCAGGTCGCGCAGGCCCACCAGCGTGAGCAGCCCCGAGACGAGCAACAGCGCCAGCGCCACGCGGCTGAAAGGCGCCAGCAGCAGCCACAACGCGCTGGCCAGCGCCACCAGCACGCACAGGCCCAGCGTGCTGTAGCGCACGCTGTTGACGAAAAAGGCATGTAGCTTCATGGCAGTCCTTGCAGCAACCGGGCGGCACCTAGGCCGATGCGCCCGGCATGGGGGGCCTGCATTATTCCCCAGGGCCTGGCGGCACGCGCCGCCCTGTCGCCGGCTGGCCGGCGCCGCGCGGCACGGGCCTGCATGCGCGGCATTTCCCCTGTAGGCTGTAGCCCGCATGCCTGATGCCACCCCGCCCCGCACCCCGAGCCGCCTGTCGAGCGAGCACGCCGCCCTCTGGATGCTCGTCGCGCTGACCTCGGGCTTTGCCCTGAGCAATGCGTTTCGGACCGTGGCCGCCATCATGGCCGCGCCGCTGCAGGCAGAGTTCGCGCTGTCGCCGCAGGCGCTGGGCGTCTTCGCCGGCGCCTTTCACCTGGCCTTCGGCGCCATGCAGATCTTCATGGGCATCGGCATCGACCTGTACGGTGTGCGCCGCACCATCCTCACGGCCTTTCCGCTGGCCATCGCGGGCGCCGTGCTGTCGGCGCTGGCGCCCAGCTTCGGCTGGCTGACGCTGGCGCAGGTGCTGCTCGGCGTGGGCTGCGCCCCGGCCTTCCTGGTCTGCACCGTGTTCATTGCCCGGCACTTCGCGCCGCAGCGTTTTGCCTCCGTCTCGGGCATGGCCATGGCGGTGGGCACGCTGGGCATGCTGTTCACCGGAACACCGCTGGCCTGGCTGGTGGCCGGCTGGTCCTGGCGCGGGGGCTTCGTCGTGCTGGCGGCACTGGCGCTGGCGGCCTGGGCGTGGATGTGGCGCAGCGTGCACGAGCCCATGCAGGTCCCCGCAGCCGGCGCGGCGCCACGCGAATCGCTGCTGCAAGCCGTGGCGCGTTTCGGCACCCTGTTCACGCTGGCCCACACCTGGGGCATCGTGGTGCTGGGCGCCGCCACCTATGCCGCCCTGCTGTCGCTGCGCGGCCTGTGGCTGGGGCCGGCGCTGATCGAGCGCCACGGCTTTTCCCTGGTGGACAGCGGCAACGTGGCGCTGGCGCTGTCGGTGGTGGCGCTGTTCGGGCCCCTCGCTTTCGGCCGGCTGGACCCGGGGCCGGCGCAGCGCCGGCGCTGGCTGGTGGTCTGCACGCTGCTGATGGCTGTGCTGTTCGCCGTGCTGGCGCTGGGCCTGGCGGCGTGGCTGGACGTGGCGATGATGCTGGCCATCGGCCTGTTGTCGGGCTTCATCGTGCTGCAGTACGCGGACGTGCGCGCCGCCTATCCGGCCGAGCTCACCGGCCGCGCCATGGCGGTGTTCACCATGGCAATGTTCCTGGGCGTGGCGGCCATGCAGTGGTTCACCGGGCTGGTGGCCTCGCTGGCGCGGAGCCTGGGCGCCGGCGACCCGTACCTGCCCGTGATGGCCGCCATCGCCGCCGTGCTGGCGCTGGCCGCTGCTGCCTTCGCCTGGCTGCCGGCGCCGCCGCTGCTCAACTCCCCCGATACAACCAGGGCACGTCCAGCAACCGCTCACCGAACAACCCGAGCGCAGCATCGCGGCCCCAGCGCAGGGGGCCACGGGCGTGAAAGATGAGTCCGTTGCGGCGTGAGCGCGACTGCACCCGGGCGTTGCGCTGCCAGCGGTTGAGGGCGTAGCGGCGCAGCTGCTGCGCCGCCTCGGTGCCGGCCAGCGCCAGGGCCTGCTGCAGCTCGGCCGCGTCTTCGATCGCCATGCCCGCGCCCTGAGCCAGGTAGGGGCGCATGGGATGGGCGGCGTCGCCCAGCAACGCCACGCGCCCGCCCGCCATCTCGTGCGGGCCGGCCACCGGGGGGCGGTCGAGCAATGGCCACAGCCGCCAGCCGCTGCCGGTCTGCGGCACGGCGCGCACCAGGTCCTGCAGCGGCGCGCAGGTGCGTGCCAGGGCGTCCTCCAGCTCGGCGGCATTGGCGCCATGGTCCCAGGCGTCCAGGTCTGCGGGCGCTTGGCCATGGCGGATGGCGATCACGTTAAGTAGCTCACCCCGGCGCAGCGGGTAGTGCACCACGTGCAGGCGCGGGCCCAGCCAGGCCGTCACGTGCATGGAGCGCAGCGCCGCCGGCAGCTCGCTCTGGCGCACCACGGCGCGGTAGGCCAGGTGCCCCGACGGGCGTGCCGGGGTCTCGCCCAGCAGCTGGGCGCGCACGCGGCTGCGCAGGCCGTCGGCGCCGATCAGCGCCTCGCCCGCCACGTCCAGCAGCCCGCCGCCCCCGGCGCGTTCGAGCTGCAGGGCGACGCCGCCGGGCTCCTGCCGGTGCTGCACCACGGTGTGGCCGGTGTGCAGCTCCACCCCTGGCTGCTGCTGCACGGCGCGCAAGAGCAGGCCGTGCAGGTCGGCGCGGTGGATGGTGGCGTAGGGCGCGCCGTAGCGCTCGGCGATGCTGCGGCCCAGGCGCATGCCGGCCAGCTGGCGCCCGCTGTGGGCGCTGCGCACGGCCAGCTGCTCGGGGAAGGTGGCCACCGCCTGCAACGCATCCTGCAGGCCCCAGGCCTGCAGCGGCCGCACGACATTGGGGCCGAGCTGCACGCCCGCGCCCACTTCGGTGAAGTCGGCCGCGCGCTCGTAGAGCCGGGCCTGCCAGCCGGCCTGCGCGCTGGCGAGGGCGGCGGCCAGCCCTCCGATGCCACCGCCGGCGATCAGGATGCGTTGTCTTTGCTGCATGGCGCGATTGTGCTTGCGCCGCGCCCGGACTGGGCGGTGGCGCCGTTTTGCGCGATCAGCAACCCTGCGTGGCGGCGCCTTCCAGGAGCTGCTGCAGCGCCTGCACCGGCATGGGCCGCCCGAACAGATAGCCCTGGAAGGACAGGCAGCCCTGGCCGCGCAGGAAGTCGAGCTGGCCCGGCGTCTCGACACCCTCGGCCAGGGCGTCCAGGTCGAGACTGTGCGCCAGCGCCAGGATGGTGCGCACGATGGCCGCGTCGTTGGGGTCGGTCAGCACGTCGCGCACGAAGGCCCGATCGATCTTGAGCTGGTCCAGCGGCAGCCGCTTGAGATAGGACAGGGAGGAATAGCCGGTGCCGAAGTCGTCGAGCGAAAAGCGCACGCCATCGGCACGCAGGTCCTGCATGCGCGCGATCATCTCCTCGGTATCGGTCAGCAGCAGGCTTTCGGTCAGCTCCAGGCACAGAAGCTCGGCGCATGCACCGCTGGCGCGCAGGGCGGCGCGCACCTGCCCGGCAAAGCTGGCCTGGCGGAACTGGCGCACGCTCACGTTGACCGACAGCACCATGGAGCGCATCGCCGGCTGGCGCGCCCAGGCCGCCAGCTGCGCGCAGGCGGTTTGCAGCACCCAGGCGCCCAGCGGCAGGATCAGCCCGCTCTGCTCGGCCAGCGCGATGAATTCGCCCGGCAGCACCAGGCCGCGCTGCGGATGGTTCCAGCGCACCAGCGCCTCGGCGCCTCGGATGGTGCCCGCGCTGTCCACCACCGGCTGGTAATGAAGCACCAGCTCGCCGGCTTCCAGGGCGCTGCGCAGCTCAGACTCCATCTGCGTGCGCGCGTGCATCTGCGCCAGCAGACCCGGGTCGAACAGGCGCTGCGCGTTGCGGCCTGCTGCCTTGGCCTGGTACATGGCGAAATCGGCCTGCTTGAGCAGCTCCTCGGCCGTTTGCGCCGGATGCGCGAACACGGTCAGGCCGATGCTGGGCGTGGTGTGGTAGTTGAGCTGGTCGCCCAGCCGGTACGGCAGCGACAGCGCCTCGGCGATCAGGCAGCCCAGGCGCTCGGCATCGCGCCGCGCCTGCTGCGGCGCGGTGGCCAGTCCCTCGGCCAGCACCACGAATTCATCGCCGCCAAAGCGCGCCACGGTGTCGCCGGCACGCACGGCGGCGCGCAGGCGCTGGGCGACGCGGTTGAGCAGCTCGTCGCCCCGGTCGTGGCCGCGCGTGTCGTTGAGGGCCTTGAAATTGTCCAGGTCGATGAACAGCAGGGCGGCGTGGCGACCGCTGCGCTCCAGGCCCATGCGCACCTGCTGCAAGCGGTCGAGCAGCAGGCGGCGGTTGGGCAGGCCGGTGAGCGAGTCGTAGAACGCCATTTGGGCGATGGCGCTCTCCGAGCGCTTGCGCTCGGAGATGTTGCGGCCCACGCCACGGTAGCCCAGGAACTGGCCCATTCCATCGACGATGGGCTCGCCGCTCAGGGCGATCCAGGAGACGGCGTCCTGCGCGTCCAGGTATTTGAGCTCCAGCTCCCGGAAGGTGCTGCGGGCGGCCAGCAGGTGCCGGTGCGCGGCCCAGTCGGCCTCGTCCATGTTGGCGGCGCCCACCTCCCACAGGGTGCGCCCGCGCAGGCCCTGCAGCCGGGCGTCCCCGCGCGCGGCAACGCCGGCGATGTCGGCGAAGCGGCCCTCGGCGTCCTGCTCCCAGTACCAGTCGGAGGACAGGTCGCACAGGCTGCGAAAGCGCGCCTCGCTGCGCCGCAGCTCGGTCTGCACGTGCACGTAGTCGCTCACGTCGGCAAAGGTGCGCACCAGGCCGCCGCCGGGCAGGGTCTTGGTGCGCACTTCCAGGATGCGGCCGTCGCGCGTCTGGCGCTGATAGACGTCGGGCGAGACGGCGACGGCGCCCTCCTGGATGTAGTCGCGCCCGCGCGGGTCCACCAGGGTGCAGTGCCCGCCGAAGTCGCCCCGGCCCAGCTGCAGCCGGGTCAGCTCGGCCAGGGTGGGTCGGGTGGCCATCAGCGCCTCCGGGAAGCCGAGCAGCTCCAGCACGCGCTCGTTGTAGACGACCACCCGCCCCTCGGGGTCGGTCTGCAGGATGCCCTGGCTCATGCTGGCCAGCGCCGTGCGCAGGTGCGCCAGTTGCTCATGCATGGTGAGCTGCACCGGGCACGGCTCGGGCCCGTGCGCTGCCGGCGCCACGCAGACCTCGCAGGCCATCACCCCACCAGCAGTTGGCGCAGCACGTACGGCAGGATGCCGCCGGCGCGGTAGTAGTCCACCTCGATGGGCGTGTCGATGCGCAGGGTGAGCGTCACCTCCTGGGCCACGCTGCCATCGGCCCGGCGCACGACCATGCGCGCTTCGCTTTGCGGCGTCAGCTCGGGGTCGGGGATGATGTCGATGATCTCGTCGCCCTTCAAGCCCAGGCTCTGCCAGGAGTCGTTGCCGCGGAACTGCAGCGGCAGCACGCCCATGCCCACCAGGTTGGAGCGGTGGATGCGCTCGAAGCTCCTGGCCACCACGGCCTTGATGCCCAGCAGCTGAGTGCCCTTGGCCGCCCAGTCACGGCTGGAGCCGGTGCCGTACTCCTCGCCCGCCAGAACCACCGTGGTCGCGCCGTTGTCCATGTAGCGCATGGCGGCGTCGAAGATGGACATCTTCGCTCCCTGGTCGGGGCCCTCGCCCTGGTACAGGGTCAGGCCGCCCTCCTCGCGCGAGCCGTCCTCGGCGGCCGGGATCATCAGGTTCTTGATGCGCACGTTGGCGAAGGTGCCGCGCATCATGACCTCGTGGTGGCCGCGGCGCGAGCCGTAGCTGTTGAAGTCCAGGCGCTCCACGCCGTGCTCCATCAACCACCGGCCAGCGGGACCGTCCTGCTTGATGGCGCCGGCCGGAGAGATGTGGTCGGTGGTGATGGAGTCGCCAAACAGCGCCATGATGTGCGCGCCCTGCACTGATGCAGTGTCATTTTGGCCTCCAGCGCGCGCCACACCTGCGCTTCCAGCTCCTGAAATGATAGCAAAATTATCAAAGTACGGCGGCTCGGCGATATAGGTGCTTTGCGGCCAGGAGTAGACCTCGCCCGTCACCCCGCGGATAGAGTTCCACAGCGCGCCGGGGTCAGTCTTGACCTTCGCGTAGTTCTCGCGGAAGGCCTGGCCGTTCATGGCGAAGTTCATCAGCGCGTGGATTTCCTCGCTGGTGGGCCAGATGTCGCGCAGGAAAATCTCGCGCCCGTCCTTGCCCTTGCCCAGGCACTGCGTGGTCAGGTCGCGCAGCATGGTGCCGGCGATGGCGTAGGCGACCACCAGCGGCGGGCTAGCCAGGAAGTTGGCCTTGATGTTGGGGTGGATGCGCGCCTCGAAGTTGCGGTTGCCCGACAGCACCGCCGCGCACACCAGGTCGTTGCGCGTGATCACGTCGTTGATCTCGGGCGCCAGGTCGCCGGCGTTGCCGATGCAGGTGGTGCAGCCGTAGCCGGCCAGGGCGAAGCCGAGCTTTTCCAGGTAGGGCAGCAGGCCGGCCTGGGTCAGGTACTCGGTCACCACGCGCGAGCCGGGGGCCAGCGAGGTCTTGATGTGTGGCTGCACGGTCAGGCCCGCCTCCACCGCTTTCTTGGCCAACAGGCCCGCCGCCAGCAGCACGCTGGGGTTGGAGGTGTTGGTGCAGCTGGTGATGGCGGCGATCAGCACGTCGCCATTGCCGATACTGAAATCGGCCTCCTCTTCGGGCAGCGCCGTGGCCCCAGCCGCCTCGTCGTGCATCAGCTCGCGCTTGGGTTTGTTGTTCTCCATCTCCTCCAGGAAGCGTGGCGCGCCCGGGGGCGTGGGCGTCTCGCGCGGGGGCAGCTCCTGGGGGGCGTCGCCGTGGCGCACGTGGTGGCGGGTCTTGAGCATCTCGGCAGGCTGGTTGAAGCCGCCGTCGGACATGGGCTTGGAAAACAGCGAGGTGAACTGGCGGCAGACGTTGTCGAGCTCGATGCGGTCCTGTGGGCGCTTGGGGCCGGCCAGGCTGGGCGTGACGTTGGCCAGGTCCAGTCGCACCACCTGCGAGTACTCGATCTCGCCCGCCCCGGGCACGCCGAACAGGCCCTGGGCACGGAAATAGGCTTCCAATGCCTCGATGTCCTCCTCGCTGCGGCCCGTGCCGCGGAAATAGTCGAGGGTCTTCTCGTCGACTGGAAAGAAGCCCATGGTCGCGCCATACTCGGGCGCCATGTTGCCGATGGTGGCGCGGTCGGGCACGGCCAGCGAACGCGTGCCTTCGCCGAAGAACTCGACGAACTTGCCCACCACCTTGGCCTTGCGCAGCATCTCTGTCACGGTGAGCACCAGGTCGGTGGCCGTCACGCCCTCGCGCAGCTGGCCCGTCAGCTCGAAGCCCACCACGTCGGGCGTCAGCAGGTACACGGGCTGGCCCAGCATGGCCGCCTCGGCCTCGATCCCGCCCACGCCCCAGCCCACCACGCCGATGCCGTTGATCATGGTGGTGTGGCTGTCGGTGCCGACCAGGGTGTCGGGGTAGAACGTGCCGTCCTTGCCGCCGTGCACGCCGGGCGCGAGGAACTCCAGATTGACCTGGTGCACGATGCCGAAGCCAGGAGGCACGACGCCGAAGGTGTCGAAGGCCTGCATGCCCCACTTCATGAATTCGTAGCGCTCGCGGTTGCGATGGAATTCGAGCTTCATGTTCAGGTCGAGCGCGTCGGGCGTGCCGTAGTGGTCCACCATGATGGAGTGGTCCACCACCAGGTCGACAGGCACCAGCGGCTCGATGCGGCGCGGCTCCTTGCCCAGGCGCTCGGCGGCGCTGCGCATGGCCGCCAAGTCCACCAGCAGCGGCACGCCGGTGAAGTCCTGCAGCACGACGCGCGCCACGATGAAGGGAATCTCGTCCTTGCGCGGCGCGGTGGGGCTCCACTGCGCCAGCTGGGCCACGTGCTCGGCAGTCACCTTGCGGCCATCGCAGTTGCGCAGGACCGATTCGAGAACGATGCGAATCGAGACCGGCAGACGATCGATGCCCGGAAATTGCCGCGCCAGCGCCGGCAGGGAATAAAAATGGCCCTGCCTCCCCGATGCGGTGGTGAAACTCTCGACGGTATGAGCGAACGCGTGCCCGGTATCGCGGCCTTGCGTGGGGGTTTCGGGGGATGGCACAGACATGTAGTTACTCCGGATTCATGGGGACAGAGCACCATTCTGGCAGCGCTGGGCGATTGCGCCAATCCATGGCCCCCCCGCGGAGCGCCCCGGGGCAAAAAGCGGTTTTGTCTGACACGCCCCGGCCCGGGTCAACCCGGCTGCGACCCTGGCACGGGTCCGGAAATGACCGTGCGCGCGGCGCTTCGAAACACCGGGCGCGGGTGCAATGGGCTTTCCACGGCCCAACCCGTTTCTTTGGCTTTCACCCTTCACCCCCTGCGATTCGATGGCCCGTTCCAATCTTCATCAGCCTTTCAAGTCATCCGTATAAATACGCATGCATTGCGGATGGAGAAACAAAATCCGTCCCTGCGCGAAGGTTGCAGTGGAACCCATGAAAAACGGCGCACCTAAAGGTGCGCCGTCTTGCTTGCCGAATCAGGACCGGCGCTTGGCCGGTGCCGCTTCAAATGGCGAATTGTTCGCGATCCTGGTTCTGGATCCACTTCGGCGGCTTGCCCCGGCCGGTCCACGTCTGGCCGGTGGAGGGATTGCGGTATTTGGGAGCCACCTTCGAGCCCGTGACGGTACCGGCGCGGGCGGCGCGGCCGGTGGGAAACACGTCCTGCTGGCTCAGGCCGTATTCGGCAATCAGATCGCGCACCTGCGTCAAGGCAGTGGACAACTCGCGCTGGCGCGCTTCGCTGATCTGCCGATCCAGCGCTTCACGTTGTTTCAGGAGGTCTTTGTAGCTGGTGGAGTCCATGGCGTTGAATATGAGGTGGTTGAAGTAATGGGACTGAAGCAATGGCGCGGATTATATGCACACCAACGGCGGTGCGCGCAACAGATGGGAAAGAATATCCATTGCGGCGATCACCTACGGAGCCTCTGCATTCCATTTATGGTGGGCCCGGCAATGTGCGCGACAATCGCCTCCACTCCTCAACGAACTGGTCTGCAGATGAGCATTTACTGCGTGGGCGATATCCAGGGCTGTGACGACGCATTCGAGCGCCTGCTGGCGCACATCGGGTTTTCACCGAGCAGGGACACGCTTTACCTGCTGGGCGACCTCACCAATCGTGGCCCGGCCTCGGCCCAAGTATTGCGCCGCTGCCGGCAAATGGAAGGCAGCGTGCTGCCTCTCCTGGGCAACCACGACCTGCATCTGCTCGCCGTGGCCCAGGGCGTGCGCACGCCGTCCAGGCGCGACACGCTGGACGGGGTTTTGCAGGCGCGAGACCGGGCCGACCTGCTGGACTGGCTGAGGCGCCAGCCCCTGGCACGGCGCCTGCGGCATGGCGGCCAGGAGCTTCTGATGGTGCACGCGGGCGTGCTGCCCCAGTGGGACGCGGACCGCACGCTGCACCTGGCCGCCGAGGTGCAGGACTGCCTGCGCGGCCCCGGTCTGGCGGCCTTTCTGCAGCAGATGTACGGCAACGAACCCGCCTGCTGGAGCGACGACCTGCAAGGTGCCGACCGCCTGCGCGTGGTCGTGAACGCCCTGACCCGGCTACGTTTTTGCACGCCCGAAGGCCGCATGGACTTCGACAGCGCCGAGAGCGCCGACCAGCCCCCTCCCGGGCTGCTGCCCTGGTTCGAGGCGCCCGGGCGCCGCACTGCCGGCACGCTGGTGGCGTTTGGCCACTGGTCCACCCTGGGGTGGCTGGACCGGCCCGACTTGCTGGGGCTGGACACGGGCTGCGTCTGGGGCGGCTGCCTGAGCGCCGTGCGCTTTGGCGCGACGCTGGCCGAACGCGAACACTGCAAGGTGGATTGTCCTCAGGCCCAGAGGCCGGGCGCCTGAGTAAAACACAAGGTTTCTGACGCCAATCCCTTTCCAGGCAACGATTGTTTGCTATAAAAAAAGCCGGCGCAGCTGCCTTGCAGCGCGCCGGCGGATGGGGCTTTCAGTGGAAAGCCGGGCTTCAGCCTGCCTGGCCGACCATGTAGTTCACGGCGGATTTGACCTCGTCGTCAGACAGGTTGGTCGCGCCGCCCTTCGGGGGCATCACGCCCTTGCTGCCGGTGTAGCCCTGGATGGCGTGCTTGTACAGCGTGTCCTTACCCTGCGCGATGCGCGGGCCCCAGTCGGCCTTGTCACCCAACTTGGGTGCGCCGGCAATGCCGGCGCCGTGGCAGGCGAAGCAGGTCTTGTCATACACGCCCTTGCCGGCATCGGCCGAGGCAGTCGCCGCCCCGCCTGCAGCGGCGCCCGAGGCAGCTGCCCCTGTCGAGGAGGCACCGGTGGTGCCACCCGCCGCACCCGGACTGCCGCTCGTGCCCATGGCACCCGTTCCGCCCGTTGTGGGCGAGCTCGCACCGGCCGCGCTGCCGGCGGCGGCTCCCGTCCCGGGAGCGCCTGCGGAGCTGGAATCGCTCGCCGCCGGTGCCGTGGTCGTGGTTGCGCCATCGGGTGTGCTGCCGGTGCCGGTGGTGCTGCTCGAACCGGAGACGCCCATGCTGGCGGTGTCGGTGCTGCTGGTGTCCGTGCCAGTGCCCGTGCTGGAACTGGAGCTGGCATCACCCGAAGTGGAGCTGCCCGTGCTGGCACTGCTGTCGGCCGGCGCCGTGGTCGCCGGCCCGGAGGCTGGAGCCGACATGGGCGCAGGTGCGGCCGGGGTGGACGTGTCGTTCTTGCCGCAGGCAGCCAGCAGCACGGCTGAACAGGCCAGTGCCATCGTGAGAGTCATCTTGTGGTTCATGGAAGCCTTTCCGTCGATCGGTGGGTTACAGGATCGGCGATGCGCCATGCATGAGGGACAGCACACCCCGCCGTGCGCCCCAGCCCGGCCCGGACCAGGGACGCGCAAGAGAGAAGTTCCTCCATATCGAGGCTCGCATTCGTAAGACAGGACGAAAACGGGCCATAGGAATGTGCCTCCCGAGGCCATTGACCTGCGCGGCATTGAGGTGGCGCCCCATGAAAAATGGCCGCCTCACCGAAAGAACCGGTGCAGGCGGCCATCGAGGGCCTGTCACTCATCCGCTCAGCCCGTGGGGGCCCACAGGCCATGCAATGCCGGGCGTGGTGAGCGGCGAAAGCGGTGCACGGCGGACGCCGCGCAGCCGAACTACCCTTGCTGCGGCGCGGTGGAAGCCGCGGCCGGGGCCTTGAACAGCGCCGCGAGCTTGCGGCGGGGCTTGATGTTGGCCGAGATATTGTTGCGCGTGGAGGCGGCGCCACGAGGGGCGGCCTCCCAGGTGGCCGAAGCGGGGGCGGCGCTCGGCTCGTAGGGCCTGTCGAAGAACGGATCGCGCGAGGCGGACGGCTGGCGGTGTCCGCTGCTGCGCGTGCTGCGCGGCACGGGTGCAGATGTGGATGCAGGCGCCGCGGCCCCTTCCTCGCCTTCCCGCCAGGCGCGGCGCCCGTCGTTGAAGCGACCGCGCGGGCGCTCCTCCTCCAGCTCGATGGGTTCGAGCTCGATCTTCTTCTTGATGAGTTTTTCGATGTCGCTCACCAGGCGGGCGTCGCTGCCCGAGACCAGCGTCACCGCCAGGCCCGAGGCGCCGGCACGGCCGGTGCGTCCGATGCGGTGTACGTAGTCTTCGGCGTTGAAGGGCACGTCGTGGTTGAAGACCGCAGGCACGTCCTTGATGTCCAGGCCGCGCGCGGCCACGTCGGTGCATACCAGCAGGTCCACTTCGCCGGCCTTGAAGGATTCGAGCGCCTTCAGGCGTTCGTCCTGGCTCTTGTCGCCGTGCAGGGCGGCCGTCTTGAGGCCGTCGCGCTCCAGGGAGCGGGCCAGCCGCGCGCAGCCCAGCTTGCTGTTGACGAAAACAAAGGCCTGGCGCAGCTCGCGGTCCTTGAGCACCTTGCGGATGGCGCGGCGCTTGTCGTCGCCGTCGACGCTGAAGAAACGCTGCTCCACCGTGGAGGCGGTCTCGTTGGGCCGCGCGACCTCGATGGTGATGGGGTCCTGCAGGTAGCTGCCTGCCAGGCGCTTGATCTCGGGCGAGAACGTGGCCGAGAACAGCAGCGTGGTGCGCTGCTTGGGCAGGTACGACAGGATGCGCTGCAGGTCGGGCAGGAAGCCGATGTCCAGCATGCGGTCGGCCTCGTCCAGCACCACGTACTCGACCTGGTTCAGGACGGCGTTCTTGGCCTCGATGTGGTCCAGCAGCCGGCCGGGCGTGGCCACCAGCACCTCCACGCCCTTTTTCAACTCCAACGTCTGGGGCTTCATGTCCATGCCGCCAAAGACCACCGTGCTGCGCAGCTTGGTGTGTTTGGCGTACAGGGCGATCTGCTGGGCGACCTGGTCGGCCAGTTCGCGCGTGGGCAGCAGCACCAGGGCCCGCACCGGGTGGCGGGCGGGGGATGCAGAGCTGTTTTCATGCTTGAGCAGGCGCTCGAGCAAGGGCAGGGAGAAGGCGGCCGTCTTGCCGGTGCCCGTCTGCGCCGCGCCCATCACGTCTTTGCCGGTCAGCACGACGGGAATGGCCTGCGCCTGGATCGGCGTCATGGTCTCGTAGCCCATTTCGGCTACGGCGCGCTTGAGCGGTTCAGCAAGCGCCAGTGTGGAATAAGCTTGTGTCATCAAGCTGCTATTGTCGCACTGCAACAAAAAACGGGCCAAGTTCAGGAGACTCTCAGAGCGAGCCGGCGTTGAATGTGTCGCAGGATTGCACACTGCCCGTCTTGTAACCCTGCGTGAACCAGTGCACGCGCTGCGCGCTGCTGCCATGCGTGAAGGCATCGGGGCGCACCGTGCCACTGCTGCGCCGCTGCAGGGTGTCGTCGCCGATCTGCTGCGCGGCGTTGATGGCCGACTCGATATCGCCTTCATCCAGCCAGTTGCGCGCCTGCTGCGAGTGCCGCGCCCAGATGCCGGCATAGCAGTCGGCCTGCAGCTCCAGCCGTACCGACAGGGCGTTCTGCTCGCGCTGGCTCACGCGGCCGCGCCGGCCGTCCACCTGCGCGGTGGTGCCCAGCAGCGTCTGCACGTGGTGGCCCACCTCGTGCGCCACCACGTAGGCACGGGCGAACTCGCCCGGCGCACCCAGCTGGCGGCTCATGGTGTCGAAAAAGTCCATGTCCAGATAGACCTTGTGGTCGCCCGGGCAGTAGAACGGGCCCATGGCGCTCTGGCCCGTGCCGCAGGCGGTGGGCGTGGCGCCGCGAAACAGCACCAGCCGCGGCGCCTGATACTGCGCGCCGCCCTGCTGGAAGACCTGGCTCCACACGTCCTCGGTGGACGCCAGCACGGTGGAGACGAAGGCCGCCTGCCGGTCGCCTTCGGGCGGGCGCTGGGCCGGCGCCTGCTCCGTCTGCGGGGCGCCGCCGCCCGACAGCATGCCGATGGTGGTCAGCGGGTTGATGCCGAACACGCCCCAGCCGATCAGGGCCACCACCACGGTGCCGATGCCGATGCTGCGTCCGCCGATGAAGCCGCCCCCGCCACTGCGGCGGTCCTCGACATTGTCGGATTCGCGATTGCCTTCCCATCTCATGGTGCGGTCCCGGGCTGGTGGAATGGACTGGCCGAGGCGAAGCGCGCTGGCGCGCTCCCGGCGCTCACTGCGAGGCCAGCAGCGTGCCCTGCAAGGCAGGCACGTCGCGCGGCTGCAGCGTGGTGGTCACATACTTCGCGGCCTGGGCCTCGGCATCGCGCACATGCCGCTCCATGACCATGTCAAAGGTCAGCAGCTGCAGGGCAATGACCCCCACGCCGGCAAGCACCGCCCAGGTGGCCACGCGGCCGCCGGAAGGCCCCCGGTCGACAGGAACGTCCGAGGATGCATGGGAGGAAGAGTCGAAGGTTTCGGGGGTGGCCATGGGGAGCTCCAGAGAGGCGAAAAGTCTGGAGCCGATGCTAGGCAGCGCCCCGGGCCGCACCCTGCAGTCCACAGCCCGTGCCTGCGTAGGACGGCTGCCGAGCGCACTGCCGGCGGCCGCTCGGCGCGTGGCTCTCAAGCGCGGGGCAGCGTCACCCCGTGCTGGCCCTGGTACTTGCCGTTGCGGTCGCGGTAGCTGACCTCGCACTCCTCGTCACCCTGGAAAAACAGCACCTGCGCGCAGCCCTCACCAGCGTAGATCTTGGCCGGCAGCGGCGTGGTGTTGGAGAACTCCAGCGTCACATAACCCTCCCACTCGGGTTCGAAGGGCGTGACGTTGACGATGATGCCGCAGCGCGCATAGGTGCTCTTGCCCAGGCAGATGGTGAGCACGTCGCGCGGAATGCGGAAATACTCCATCGTGCGCGCCAGCGCGAAGCTGTTGGGCGGGATGATGCAAAAGTCACCCTCGAAGTCGACGAAGCTTTTTTCATCGAAATTCTTCGGGTCCACCACGGTGCTGTGGATGTTGGTGAAGACCTTGAATTCGCGCGCGCAGCGGATGTCGTAGCCGTAGCTGCTGGTGCCGTAGCTGATGATCTTGCGGCCGTCCTGCTCGCGGATCTGGCCGGGCTCGAACGGCTCGATCATGCCGTGCTGCTCGGCCATGCGGCGGATCCATTTGTCGCTCTTGATGCTCATGGCGGGCTCAACTCCTGGCGCGGATGTGGTTGGATAACGGTTGATTTACTATCATAATGATAGCTGTTGGTGGTTGCCTGACAAGGGCGCAGGGCCGATTTGACCAAAAATCAGGCAATGACGGTGCGCTCGACCGTCCGATCATCGCCCAGCACGATCATGGCAAACAGCAGCTCGGCCAGGTTTTGCGCGGCCTGGGTGCGCCGCGCCAGCAGCGGCGTGGCGCGCGGGTTCAGCACGACGAAGTCCGCCTCGCAGCCCGGCTGCAGGTTGCCGACCACACCCTGCAACCCCAGCGCCTGCGCCGCGCCGGCCGTGTGCTGCCACCACAAGTGCTCGGGCGCCAGCGACAGGCCGGGCCTGGTCTGGCCCTCGCGGCCGACGTAGTAGGCGGCCAGCATGGTGCGGAACGGGCTGAAGGACGTGCCCCCGCCCACGTCGCTGGCCAGGCCGTAGGCCATGCCCGCGCGCTCGGCCGCGGCGTAGTCAAAGAAGCCGCTGCCCAGAAACAGGTTGCTGGTCGGGCTGACGGCGGCGGCGGCGCCGGTCTCGCGCATCAGCGCGCGGTCGGCGTCGTCCAGGTGGATGCAGTGGGCGTAGATGGCCCGCTCGCGCAACAGGCCGCAGTCGCCATATACGCCCAGGTAGCTGCGGGAGGCCGGGAACAGTTCGCGCGCCCAGCGGATCTCGTCCACGTTTTCGGCCACGTGCGACTGGATCCACACACCAGGGTGGCGCGCGGCGATCTCGCCGGCGCCGGCCAGCTGGGCCGGCGTGCTGGTGGGGGCAAAGCGCGGCGTGATGGCGTAGCCCAGCCGGTCCACGCCGTGCCAGCGGTGGATCAGCGCCTCGGTGTCGATCAGCGACTGCTCGGTCTGGTCGCGCACGCCGTCGGGCGAATGGCGGTCCTGCAGCACCTTGCCGCCGATCAGCCGCAGGCGGCGCGCGCGGGCCTCGGCCATCAGCGCATCGACCGAGCCGGGGTGCGAGGTGGCAAACGCCAGCGCCGTGGTCACGCCGTTGCGCGCCAGCTCGTCCAGGAAGAAGCGCGCCACGCCGGCGGCGTACGCGGGGTCGGCAAAGCGCGACTCGTGCGGGAAGGTGTAGGTCTCCAGCCAGGGCAGCAGACCGTCGGCGGGCGAGCCGATAACGTCCGTCTGCGGGAAGTGGATGTGCAGGTCGACAAAGCCCGGCGCGATCAGGCGGCCGGGCCAGTGCGTCACCGGCTGGCCGGCGTGGCGCGCGGCCAGCGCCTGCCAGGGGCCGGCGGCCACCACGCGCTGCACGCCGCGCTCATCAGGGGCGGTGGCCAGCAGGCCGTCTTCGTCGTACAGGGCCGAGCCATCGTCGGCAAAGCGCAGCAGCGCGGATCGGTACAGATGCATGGCCGCCACTGTAGGCGCACGCGGTGCACGGCGCCATGCGGCGCGGGCCATGGCGCCTATACGGTTGCGCTCAGGGCGCGACCGGGGCGCCGGCCTCGAACCAGCGCTTGAACACGGCACGCTCCTCGTCGCTCAAGGCACCTGGGTTGCCAAACGGCATTTTCTTCAGCTGCACCACCTGCTGATAGATCTGCTGGGCGTGGTCCTTCACGCCCTGGGGCGAGTCCAGCCGCACGTTTTTCTGGGCAATGGCGGCGCCATGGCAGAGCACGCAGTGCTGGCCGATCAGCGCGGTCACCGTGGCAAAGCTGGCGTCGCCCGGGGCCGGCGCGCCCGCGGCGGCCGGCGCGGCGCTGGCCGCCGGGGCCGGCACCGGCTTGAGCCAGGCCAGCACGCCCAGCAGCACCAGCACGCCCACGGCGGCGTAGGGCCAGGGGTGGGCGTTGCGGCCCAGCTTGAAGCCGTGGCGCATGACGAAGAACTGGCGGATGGCAGCGCCGGCGAACATCATCAGGATCAGCACCAGCCAGTTCAGGTCATGGTTGTAGAGCCAGCCGTAGTGGTTGGACAGCATGGCGAACAGCACCGGCAGCGTGAAATAGGTGTTGTGCACGCTGCGCTGCTTGCCGCGCCTGCCGTGGATGGGGTCCACCGGCTGGCCGGCCTTGAGAGCCGCCACCACCTTGCGCTGGCCGGGGATGATCCAGAAGAACACATTGGCGCTCATGGAGGTGGCCAGCATCGCGCCCATCAGCAAAAACGCCGCCTGGCCGGGGAAGAGGTGGCAGGCCAGGTACGCGGCAATGCACACCAGCACCAGGACCAGCGCGCCGACGGTGGCGTCGCCCCCCGCGCGCTGGCCAAAGACGCGGCAGATGGCGTCGTACAGCAGCCAGAACACCACCAGGAAGGCCAGCGCCGCCACCACCGCCATGGCCGGCGACATGAGCGGATCGGCCGGGTGGATCAGGTAGATGCCGGCGTTCCAGAGGTAGGACACCGACAGCAGCGCAAAGCCCGACAGCCAAGTGGTGTAGCTCTCCCAGAAGAACCAGTGCAGGTGGTCGGGCAGCTTCGGCGGCGCGACGTTGAACTTGACGGGGTGATAAAAGCCCCCGCCGTGCACGGCCCACAGCTCGCCGTTCACGCCCTGCTTCTTCAGGTCCTCATCGACCGGCGGCGTGAGGCTGCTGTCCAGAAAGACGAAGTAGAACGACGACCCCACCCAGGCGATGGCGGTGATGACGTGCAGCCAGCGCAGCAGCAGGTTGGCCCAGTCCAGGAGATAGCTTTCCATCGTGTTCCGATCACGCCGGCGGTCGCGCGTCGGCGCTCAAGCTGCTCACCACTGCGGGCGCTCTGAGCAGGAAAGTCATGCAGGCCGCGCACCAGGGCTTGCCTGCCCGGCACCGCTGCGACCCGGTTTTGTGGACGCGAAGTGTATGCAGTCTTGGGTGCCAGCGGCCCTGGGAATCACCCGGACCGGCCCGCCTCCGCCGCCGGCTGCAGGGCCGACAGCCGCTGCAGCAGCTGCGCCGCCACGGCCACGGCAATGGCCTCGGGCTCCTTGGAGTCGATGCCGGGCACGCCGATGGGGCAGGTCACGTGCGCCAGCTCCGCATCGCTCCAGCCGCGCGCCTGCAGGCGGTGGCGGAAGGTGGCCCACTTGGTGCGGCTGCCGATCAGGCCGATGTAGGGCAGGTCTGCCCGGGTGCGCTGACGTGCCAGGCAGGCCGCCAGGATGTCCAGGTCCTCGGCATGGCTGAAACTCATGATCAGCACCAGCGAGCCAGCCGCGAGCGCCGGCACGGCGGCGTGCACGGGCTCGGAATGCTCGCAGACGGCGCTGGGCGCGACGTGCGGGTCGAATACCCCCTCGCGGCTGTCGATCCAGTGCAGAGCGAACGGCAGCGTGGTCAGCAGCCGCGCCAGCGCATGGCCCACGTGCCCGCCGCCGAAGAGCGCCACGGGCTGCAGCCGCGGCGCAAGGCGCTCGCGCAGCGCCCCGGCATCCTGGGCCGTGACGCATTCCAGCCGCAGCTGCACCACCCCGCCGCAGCACTGGCCCAGGCTGGGACCCAGCGCCTGGCGCACCCGCACGGGCGCCGCGGGCCGGCCCGCCCGGTGCTCGGCCAGCAACTCACGCGCGCGGGCGATGGCGCTCAGCTCCAGGTGCCCGCCGCCGATGGTGCCGATCAGCGCCGCGCCGGGCTCGCCCGGCACCGCCATCCAGGCCCCGGCCTCGCGTGGCACCGAGCCTTGGGTAGACTCCACCGCCACCAGACAGGCGGGCGCGGCGTGCAGGCTGTGCAGCAGGCGCGCCAGGGGCGGGCCCATGGGGGTCGTCATCCTTGTGTCTCCGTGTCCATCTCTTCCTGCGGCAGCGCCGGCCGCACAGCATAGCGAGCTTCCATGACCTCCCCTGCCCCCGACTCCACCACGACCCGGCGCACGCCCGGCGGGTGGCTTGAACGCCTGCGCGCGGCGCTTGGCGCCTGGATGCGGTCCACGGCGCCGCAGCGCGAGGAACCCCTGGACGAAGGCGCCGGTGACGAGGCCGAAGCGCCCGTCGCCGCGCCCCCGCCCGGCAGCGGCGCCCTGGCGGCGCCGGGCATCTCGGTGGCCGACAACGACCTGGCCTATCGGCAGGACGCAGCCTCCCACCTCTACCGGCTGAATGCCGGCCGCATCTACCCGGGCATGCTGCCCCCGCTGCTCTATGCCATCGGCGTGCTGGAGGTGGACATCGATGTGCGCGGCCAGGTCACCGGGCTGCAATGGCTGCGCCCGCCGCGCCACGCGCCCGAGGTGGTGCTGGAGATCGAGCGCACGGTGCGCGCGGCGGCGCCCTACCCGCTGCCGCTGCGCCTGGGCCGCGTGACCTATACCGACACGTGGCTGTGGGACGAGTCGGGGCGCTTTCAGCTCGACACGCTGACCGAAGGGCAGATGTAAGAGCCTGTTCACGGTCTTTTCAGCCGGCACGGTCGCGTTTACGCTCCCCTTCCGTTCCCCACAACCGAGGAGACTTCCCATGAACCTGCGCACCTCCCTGCTGGCTGGCAGCGTCGCCCTGGCGCTGGCCAGCCTGACGGCCTGCGGCACTCCCCCGCCGTCCGCGTCGGTCGCGGCGCCCCAAGCGACCGTCGCCCCGGAGGCCCAGCCCAGCGCCGCACAGGCCGCCGCAGCCGCCTACGACTTCGACATGGACGTGTTCCATCCGGTGGTGGCGAAGAACGGCATGGTCGCCAGCGAGCAGGAGCTGGCCTCGCGCATCGGCCTGGACGTGCTGAAGGCCGGCGGCAATGCGGTGGACGCGGCCGTGGCCATGGGCTTTGCGCTGGCGGTGGCGCTGCCCAACGCCGGCAACCTGGGCGGTGGCGGCTTCATGGTGGTGCACGACGCGCGCACCGGGCGCGACATTGCGCTGGACTTCCGCGAGGTGGCGCCCGCGCGCGCCACGCGCGACATGTACCTGGACGCCAAGGGCAACGTGATCGACGGCAAGTCGCTCTACACGCACTACGCCGTGGGTGTGCCGGGCACGGTGGCGGGGCTGGAGCATGCGCTGAAGAAATGGGGCACGCTGCCGCTGTCCCAGGTCGTAGCGCCCGCCGCCGCGCTGGCCGAGCGCGGGTATCCGGTCAGCGAGACGCTGGCCAAGATCTTGGCGCAGGAAAAGAAAAACATGGGCCAATGGCCCGCCACCACGTCCATCTTCTGGAAGAACGGCGCACCCTTGCAGCGTGGCGACCTGCTGGTGCAAAAGGACCTGGCGCAGTCGCTGCGCCTGATCGGCCAGCAGGGCGCGCGCGCCTTCTACGAGGGCGCCATCGCGCAAAAGATAGCCGCCGAGATGGCGCCGCACGCTGGCGCGATCACGCTGGATGACTTGAAGAACTACAAGGTCGTGGAGCGCGAGCCGGTGCGCGGTACCTATCGCGGCTACCAGATCGTCAGCATGCCGCCGCCGTCCTCGGGCGGCGCGCACCTGATCCAAATCCTGAACATGATGGAGCGCTGGCCCATGAAGGACTGGGGCGCCAACAGCGCCCGCAGCGTGCACTACATGGCCGAGGGCATGAAGCTGGCCTATGCCGACCGCTCCGAGTACCTGGGCGACCCGGATTTCGTCACGGTGCCGCTCAAGGGCCTGACGTCCAAGCGCTACGCCGAGCAGCTGGCCGCCGGCATTGCGCCCACGCAGGCGCGTGATGCCAAGTCCATCAAGCCGGGCCAGCCGCAGCCCTACGAGAGCGACCAGACCACGCACTTCTCGGTGGTGGACAAGACCGGCAATGCCGTGGCCGTCACCTACACGCTGAACACCAACTTCGGCAGCGGCATCGTCGCCAAGGGCACGGGCATCCTGCTGAACAACGAGATGGACGACTTCTCGGCCAAGCCCGGCGTGGCCAACGCCTACGGCCTGGTGGGCGGCGACGCCAACGCCGTGGCCGCCGGCAAGCGCCCGCTGTCGTCCATGATGCCCACCATGGTGCTGCAGGGCGGCAAGCCGGTGCTGGTCACCGGCAGCCCCGGCGGCGCGCGCATCATCACCACGGTGCTGCAGACGGTGGTCAACACCATCGACTTCGGCATGAACCCGTTTGAAGCCGCCGCCACGCCGCGCTTTCACCACCAGTGGACGCCCGACGAGCTGCGCATCGAAAAGGGCTTCTCGCCCGACACCGTAGCCCTCCTGCGCCAGTGGGGCCACAAGGTGGTCGTGAAGCCCTCGATGGGCCGCACGCAGACCATCCAGATCCGCGACGGCATGCTGTACGGCGCGTCCGACCCGCGCAACCCGGACGGGCAGACGCTGGGCTACTGAGCCCTACCGGCAGCGCCGCGCCGTGCCGGCGCGGCGCGGGGGCACTCAGGAGCCCCGGTAGGTCGAGTGGCTCCACGGGCTGACCAGGAGCGGCACGTGGTAGTGCTGGTCGGCATGGGCGATGCCGAAGTCCAGGCTCACGCGGTCCAGGAAGGGTGGGTCGGGCAGCTGCACGCCCTTGCCCCGGAAGTAGCCGGCCACGTCGAAGGTCAGCCGGTAGGTGCCAGGGCGCAGGCTGGCGTTGTCGAACAGGGGCGCGTCGGTGCGACCGTCGGCGTTGAGCGTCAGGCGGCGCACCAGCGTGGCCTCGTCGCCCTGGGTCGAATACAGCGCGACGGCCATGCCGGCGGCCGGGCAGCCGTGCATGGTGTCGAGGACGTGGGTGCTCAGGCCCATGGTGTTTGCCTCCTTGGATCGGGTTTGTTGTGTACGCAAAGTGTATACAAATCTTGTCGCCACAGGCTATCATGGCCGCATGGACACCTCCACCACCGGCTTCATCGTGGACAGCCTGACGCGGGCCATCGCCACCCGTCGGCTGCTGCCCGGCACCAAGCTGGCCGAGCAGAAACTGGCCGACCACTTCAGCGTGTCGCGCACGTTGGTGCGCCAGGCGCTGTTCCAGCTGGCGCAAAACCGCCTGATCCGGCTGGAGCCGGCGCGCGGCGCCTTCGTGGCCACGCCCTCGGTCGATGAGGCGCGCCAGGTCTTTGCCGTGCGCCGCATGCTGGAGGTCGAGATGGTGCGCGCCTTCATCGCGCAGAGCACGCCGGCGCAGATCAAGGCGCTCAGGCAGCACGTGGCGGCCGAGAAGCAAGCCATGCAGGCGGGCGACGTGGGTCAGCGCACGACCATGCTGGCGGATTTTCACGTGCGCATGGCCGAACTTATGGGCAACGAGGTGCTGGGCGAACTGCTGGGCGAGCTGATCTCGCGCTGCGCGCTGATCACGCTGATGTACCAGTCCACCAGCGCCGCCGAGCATTCGCACGAGGAGCACTCCCGCATCGTCGAGGCGCTGGCCCGGCGCGACGAGGAAGCCGCCGTGCTGCTGATGCAGGAGCACCTGGACAACGTGCAGGCCGGGCTGGTGTTCGACCGCGAGCTGCCCACCAGCGACCTGTCCATGGCCCTGTCCTCCTGAAATCCCCCGATTCCCCGCAACGAGCAGCAGCACGATGTACGACGCCCGCGCCCCCTACCCCCGCGACCTGGTCGGCTACGGCCGCCACACGCCCCACCCGCGCTGGCCGGGCAAGGCCCGCATCGCCGTGCAGTTCGTGCTGAACTACGAGGAAGGCGGCGAGAACAGCGTGCTGCACGGCGATGCGGCCAGCGAGCAGTTCCTGTCCGAGCTGTTCAACCCGGCGGCCTACCCGGCGCGGCACATGAGCATGGACGGCATCTATGAATACGGCTCGCGCGTGGGCGTGTGGCGCCTGCTGCGCGAGTTCGAGAAGCGCGGCCTGCCGCTCACAGTGTTCGGCGTGGCCACGGCACTCAAGCGCCACCGCGAGGTCGCGCAGGCCTTCGACGAGCTCGGCCACGAGGTTGCCTGCCACGGCCTGAAGTGGATCCACTACCAGAACGTGCCCGAAGACATCGAGCACGCCCACATGCACGAATGCCTGGCCATCTTCGACGAGCTGTACGGCCAGGGGGGCGACCATGCCCTGGGTTGGTACACCGGCCGCGACAGCCCCAACACGCGCCGCCTGGTGGCCGATGCCGGGCGCTTCGTTTACGAGAGCGACTACTACGGCGACGACCTGCCGCTGTGGATGCGCGTGGCCAGGTCTGACGGCAGCGCCCACACCCAGCTGGTCGTGCCCTACACGCTGGACGCCAACGACATGCGCTTTGCCCTGCCCCAAGGCTACTCGCACGCCGACCCGTTCTTCCAGTACCTCAAGGACAGCTTCGACGTGCTCTACGCCGAGGGCGACCCTGCCGGCGACAACGCGCCCCGGATGATGAGCATCGGCATGCACTGCCGCCTGCTGGGCCGCCCGGGGCGCATCACGGCGTTGCAGCGCTTTCTGGACCACATCCAGAGCCGCGAAAACGTCTGGGTCTGCCGGCGCATCGACCTGGCGCGGCACTGGGCGGCGCAGCACCCTGCTCCGCAAATTTGAATAAAAACAGCCCAGAACCCTTGTCTGACAAGGGCATGCAGCTATATTTTTCGATATCGGAGACATCGTGGCCCTGACCCTGGAACAACTGAACACCGCACCATTGCCCGAGGCCGTGGCCCTGCTCGACGGGGTCTATGAGCACTCGCCCTGGATCGCCGAGGCCGCCCTGGCCGCGCGGCCGTTCCGCTCGCTGGCGCACCTCAAGCATGCGCTGGTGCAGGTGCTGCGGGACGCCGGCGAGGACGCGCAGCTGGCCCTGATCCGGGCCCACCCCGAGCTGGCCGGCAAGGCGGCCGTGGCGCGCCAGCTCACGGCCGAGTCCACCCACGAGCAGTCCCGAGCCGGACTCACCGACTGCACGCCCGAAGAGTTCGAACGCATCCAGCAGCTCAACCGCGACTACAACACGCGCTTCGGCTTCCCGTTCATCCTGGCCGTGCGCGGCCCGCGCGGCACGGGCCTGCCGCGCAGCGAGATCATCGACACCTTCGCCCGCCGCCTCGCCAACCCGCCCGACTTCGAGCGCGAGGAGGCCCTGCGCAACATCCACCGCATCGCCGAGATCCGCCTGAACGACAAGTTCGGCTGCGAACCCACGCTGGGCAACGACGTGTGGGACTGGCACGAGCGCCTGGCGCAGCACAGCGACCCGGGCTATGCCGAGCAGGGCCAGCTCACCGTCACCTATCTCACCGACGCGCACCGGGCCTGCGCCCAAGCGCTCAGCCACTGGATGCGCGAGGGCGGCTTCGACGAGGTCGAGATCGATGCCGTCGGCAACGTCGTGGGGCGCTACCACCCGGCGGTGCCCGGCGCGCGCTACCTGATGACGGGCAGCCACTACGACACCGTGAGAAACGGCGGCAAATACGACGGGCGCCTGGGCATCTTCGTGCCGCTGGCCGCCGTGCGCGAGCTGCACCGCCAGGGCCGGCGCCTGCCCTTCGGCATCGAGCTGGTCGCCTTTGCCGAGGAGGAAGGGCAGCGCTACAAGGCCACCTTCCTGGGCTCAGGCGCGCTCACCGGGCATTTCGACCCGGCCTGGCTGCAGCAGCAGGACGCCGACGGCATCAGCCTGCGGGACGCCATGCAGCACGCCGGCCTGTGCGTGGACGACATCCCGCGGCTCAAGCGCGACGCGGCACGCTACCTGGGCTTCGTCGAGGTGCACATCGAGCAGGGCCCGGTGCTGACCGAGCTGGACCTGCCGCTGGGCGTGGTCACCTCGATCAACGGCTGCGCGCGCTACGTCTGCGAAATGGTGGGCATGGCCAGCCACGCCGGCACCACCCCCATGGACCGCCGCCGCGACGCCGCGCTGGGCGTGGCGGAACTGGCCCTGTACATGGAACAGCGCGCGCGCCAGGACGCCGGCAGCGTAGCCACCATGGGCATGCTGTCCGTGCCCGGCGGCTCGATCAACGTCGTGCCGGGGCGTTGCCAGTTCACCCTGGACCTGCGCGCGCCCACCGATGCGCAGAAGGACGCCCTGGTCGCCGACGTGCTCGCGCAGCTGCGGCAGATCGCCCTGCGCCGCGGCCTGCAGTACACGGCCGAGCTGGCGATGCAGGCGGCCGCTGCGCCCAGCGACCCGGTCTGGCAGCAGCGCTGGGAAGCAGCCGTGCAGGCCCTGGGCGTGCCCGTGCATCGCCTGGCCAGCGGCGCCGGCCACGACGCCATGAAACTGCACGAACTGATGCCCCAGGCCATGCTGTTCGTGCGCGGGCAGAACAGCGGCATCAGCCACAACCCGCTCGAATCGACGACCAGCGACGACATGCAGCTGGCGGTCGAAGCCTTCAGCCACCTGCTGGAGCAGCTCGCCGCTGAGCAGACCTGAACGCCCGCCCCTTCAAGGAAAAGACATGAACCCCGACGCCCAAGCCACCTACGCTGCACTGGATGCATGGATCGACCAGCACTTCGACGAGCAAGTCGAATTTCTGCAGCAGCTCGTGCGCGTGCCCACCGACACCCCGCCGGGCAACAACGCGCCGCACGCTGAAGCAGTGGCCGAGCTGCTCGCCGCCTTCGGCTTCGAGGCCGAGCGCCATGCCGTGCCGCCCGAGGCGGTGCGCGACTACGGCCTGCAGTCGCTCACCAACCTCATCGTGCGCCGCCCCTATGGCGACGGCGGCAGGACCATCGCCCTGAACGCCCATGGCGACGTAGTGCCGCCCGGCGAGGGCTGGACGCGCGACCCCTATGGCGCCGAGGTCGAGGATGGCCGCATGTATGGCCGCGCCACAGCCGTGAGCAAGAGCGACTTTGCCACCTTCACCTGGGCCGTGCGCGCGCTGGAAGCCGTGGCCCGGCCGGCGCGGGGCGCGGTGGAGCTGCACTTCACCTACGACGAGGAGTTCGGCGGCCTGCTCGGCCCCGGCTGGCTGCTGGAGCAAGGCCTGACCCGCCCCGACCTGATGATCGCCGCCGGCTTTTCGTATGAGGTGGTGACGGCGCACAACGGCTGCCTGCAGATGGAGATCACCGTGCACGGCAAGATGGCGCATGCCGCCGTGCCGCACACCGGCGTGGACGCGCTGCAGGCGGCCACCGCCCTGATGGCCGCGCTGTACGCCGAGAACGGGAAGTACCGCAGCGTGCGCTCGCAGGTGGCGGGCATCGACCACCCCTACCTGAACATCGGTCGCATCGAGGGCGGCACCAACACCAACGTCGTCCCGGGCAAGGTGGTGCTGAAGATCGACCGGCGCATGATCCCCGAGGAGGATCCGGCCGAGGTTGAAGCTAGCCTCCGCGCCGTGATCGCCCAGGCGGTGCAGCAATTCAATGAGGATGGCGGCTACGGGGCCGAAGATGCCGTGCGCGTGGATATCCGCCGCCTGCTGCTGGCCCGCGCCATGACACCCCTGCCCGGCAACGCGCCGCTGGTGGACGCCATCCAGCAGCACGGCGAGGCGGTCTTCGGCGCCCGGCCCCCGGCCGTGGGCACGCCGCTCTACACCGACGTGCGCCTGTACGTCGAGCACGGCATTCCTGGCGTGATCTACGGCGCCGGCCCGCGCAGCGTGCTGGAGAGCCATGCCAAGCGCGCCGACGAGCGCATCGAGCTGCACGACCTGCGCCGCGCGACCCAGGTCGTGGCGCGCAGCCTGGCAGACCTGCTGGCCTGACAGCCCGCGACGGCCCGGCAGGGCCGTGGCCCCTTTGCGCCCATCGGCCCCGCGCACCCTCCACCTGGCCACCGAATCCGGTATCCTGCAGCCCTCGCTCACCGCCGTGGCATGGAACGTGTTTTTCAATGGCGCCAGCCGCGACACCTCCGCGGCCGTGCTCGCCGCCCGGCAGGCCGACGCCCACCGACACCGTCGAACCCCGAGACCACCCCGCCCCGCCCGCCCGCCGGCATGCGGGGTTTTTTTGGCCCTGGTGGCGCCCCGCGCCGCTGGGCTAGCATTGACCGCCTAGAGAGTTTCCCGCGAGATTGCCCGCCATGACCCAGCCCACCCTGTCCGCCGCCGAAGCCGCCCTGCGCGAAGCCGCCCTCGAATACCACCGCAGCCCCGTGCGCGGCAAGGTGTCCGTCACGCCGACCAAGCCCCTGTCCAACCAGCGCGACCTGTCGCTGGCCTATTCGCCCGGCGTGGCCTACCCCTGCCTGGACATCCAGGCCGACCCCGCCCTGGCTTTTGACTACACCGCGCGCGGCAACCTGGTGGGCGTCATCACCAACGGCACGGCCGTGCTGGGCCTGGGCGACATCGGCCCGCTGGCCGGCAAGCCGGTCATGGAGGGCAAGGGCTGCCTGTTCAAGAAGTTCGCTGGCATCGACGTCTTCGACATCGAGCTGGCCGAGCGCGACCCGGACAAGCTGGTGGAGATCATCGCGGCGCTGGAGCCCACCCTGGGCGGCATCAACCTGGAGGACATCAAGGCGCCCGAGTGCTTCTATATCGAGCGCGAGCTGTCCAAGCGCATGAACATCCCCGTGTTCCACGACGACCAGCACGGCACGGCCATCATTTCCAGCGCCGCGCTGCTCAACGGCCTGGAGCTGGTCGGCAAGGACATCGGCGCCGTCAAGGTCGCCGTCTCGGGCGCGGGCGCGGCGGCCATCGCCTGCGTGGACGTCATGGTCGGCCTGGGCGTGCAGCGCAGGAACGTCTTCATGGTGGATTCGCGTGGAGTGATCCACACCGGCCGCACCAGCCTGGACGAATCCAAGGCGCGCTACGCGCAGGACACCGATGCGCGCACGCTGGCCGACGTGGTGGCCGGCGCCGACGTGTTCCTGGGCTGCTCGGCGCCGGGCGTGCTGACGGCCGAGATGGTGAAAACCATGGCGCCGCGCCCCATCATCCTGGCGCTGGCCAACCCCGAGCCGGAGATCCGCCCGGAACTGGCCAAAGCCGTGCGCCCGGACTGCATCATCGCCACCGGCCGCTCGGACTACCCCAACCAGGTCAACAACGTCCTGTGCTTTCCCTACATCTTCCGCGGTGCGCTCGATTGCGGCGCCAGCAAGATCACCGAGGAAATGAAGCTCGCCTGCGTGCGCCAGATCGCCGCTCTTGCCAAGGAGAACATCAGCGAGGAGGTGGCGGCCGCCTACGCCGGCACCGAGCTGGCGTTCGGCCCCGACTACCTGATCCCGACCCCATTCGACTCGCGCCTGATCATGAAGATCGCGCCGGCCGTGGCGCAGGCGGCCGTGGATTCGGGCGTGGCCACGCGGCCTATTCCAGACATGGAGGCCTACAAGGAGCACCTGTCGCGCCACGTCTTCCAGACCGGCATGCTGATGCGCCCGGTCATCAATGCCGCCAAGCACCTGCCCGATGACCAGAAGCGCGTGGCCTATGCCGACGGCGAGGACGAGCGCGTGCTGCGCGCCGCGCAGGTGGCGATCGACGACCACATCGCCCGGCCCATCCTGATCGGCCGCCCCGAGGTCATCGCCGCGCGCATCGCCAAGGCCGGCCTGCGCATGCAGCCGGGCGTGGATGTGGAGGTCGTCAACCCGGCGGATGACCCGCGCTTTCGCACCTACTGGGAGACCTACCACCAGCTCATGAAGAGAAGCGGCGCCACCGCCGAGGTCGCCAAGGCCGCCGTGCGCCGCTCCAACACCATCATCGGCTCGCTGATGGTGAAGCTCGGCGATGCCGACGCGCTGATCTGCGGCCTGGCCGGCACCTACGAGACGCACCTGGAGCGCATCGACAGCATCCTCGGGCGCGCGCCGGGCGCGCGCCAGTACGCGGCGCTCAACGCTGTCATGACCAGCACGCACGGCACGCTGTTCATCACCGACACCTACGTGAACGAAGACCCCGGCGCCGAGCAGCTGGCCGAGATCGCCTGGGCGGCGGTGCAGGAGGTGCAGCGCTTTGGCATCCCGGCCAAGGTGGCGTTTTTGTCCAACTCCAGCTTCGGCTCGTCCAGGCGTGCCTCGGCGCGCAAGATGCGCGCGGCGCGCGACCTGTTCGTCGAGCAGCACCCCGAGATCGAGTGCGACGGCGAGCTGCACGGCGATGCCGCGCTGGAGCCGCGCATCCGCGCCACCTACCTGCAGGATTCGACCCTCAGCGGCGCGGCCAACGTGCTGGTCTGCCCCAACCTGGACGCGGCCAACATCCTCTACAACGTGCTCAAGACCACGACCAGCGGCGGCGTCACCGTCGGCCCCATCCTGATGGGCACCGCCGCCACCGCCTACATCCTGACGCCGGCGGCCACCATGCGCCGCGTGCTGAACATGACGGCCCTGGCGGTGGCCAGCACGGCGGCGCGCCGCGCCGGCTGAAGGCGCGCGCCGACGGCTCTCTGCCCCGCCCCGCGCTCAGGCGCGGGGCAGGGGTCCAAACCGCCCCAAACCGTTGCCACGCAAGGGCAGGCAGCTATGTTTTTTGCTATTTGACCCGGGCCGCGTGCAGCGGCGCGGGCGCCACCTGCACCAGTTGCGCCGCGGCGGCGCGCAGCTCCTGCAGCTGGCGGGCGACCTGGGCCAGCTGGGCATGCAGCACGGGCGGGTCGGCGTTCGGCTCGGGCGGCGCCCGCAGCCGCTGCAGCCAGCCCTGCGCCTGGCCCCCGTCCGGGGGCGGCAGGGTGTGGCTGCGCAGCGCCTGCGCCAGCGCCTCGATGTCCCCGGCCAGCGCCTGGGCGGCGCGTGCCGCCAGATCGTCCGCGGCGGCATCGCTCGCCGGGCCGGCGCGCAGGTCGCGGTGCGCACCCAGCGCCGACAGGTAGCCCAGCAGCGTGTGCGTGCTGGCCAGCAGGTCCTGCCCGGCGCGTGCATGGCGGCGCACCCAGGGCGGCTCGCGCAGCATGTGCGACAGGGTCATCGACAGCGCGGCGTCGGTGTCATGCGCCCGGCGGCGCGCGATGCGGTAGGCCAGGTCGTCGCTGCGGCCGCTGGCGTATTGCGGGGCGATGCGGCGCAGGTAGGCGGCGCTGGCGGCCAGCGCGTCGGCGGCGGCCGCGCCCAGGCGCCGGCCCTGCCAGTCGGGCAGCACCAGCAGCAGCGCAGCGGCGGCGATGGCCGCGCCCACCAGGGTGTCGAGCAGGCGCGGCACGATGAGCGCGAAGCCCGCGCCCGTGCCGTGGTTGAACAGCATCAGCACCATCAGCGTCACCGCCGCCGTGGCCACCACGTAGCGCTGCGTCCGCGTGACGAAGAACACCACCCCGCCCGCCACTGCCAGCAGCGCCTGCACCAGCGGCTGCGGAAACAGCCGCATCAGCGCCCAGCCCAGCACCAGGCCCAGCACCGTGCCGCCGACGCGCTGGGCCAGGCGCGCCACGGTGGCGCCATAGGTGGGCTGGCAGACGATGAGCGTGGTCATCATGATCCAGTAGCCGTGCGCCGGGTCGGTGAACTGCATGGCGCCCCAGGCCGCGGCCAGCGCCAGCGACAGGCGCACCGCATGGCGAAACAGTGCCGAGCGCACGTGCAGCTGCGCGCGCACGCGCGCCCAGGCTTCGGCCAGCGAATGCGGCGCCTGGTCCAGCAGGGCGACGTCGCCGCGCAGCGGGCTGGCCTGCGAGCCGGCGGCCAGCGCCAGCTGCGCCCCCAGGCTGTCGAGGTTGCGCGCCACGGCGCGCAGGAACCCCAGGGGCTGGCGCCACTCGGGCTGCCCCTGGCGCCGCAGCCAGGCCAGGGAGTCGTGCAGGTCGGCCATCGCCGGCCCATGCGGCGCCTGCACGGTGGGCGGGCCGCGCCGGCGCAGCGCCTGGCCCAGCTCGCTGCAGCCGTCGCCCTGCAACAGCAGCACGCGCTGGCAGCGGTACAGCACGTCGCTGTGGAACAGCACCTCGGTCCAGTCGCCGTAGGGGTAGTGCGAGGCGCTGGCGCGCTCGTGGATGTCCTGCGCGATGAAGTACAGGCGCAGCAGCTCGGCGAGCGCCCCCTCGGGCGCGCGCCCCGGCGCGGTGCGCGAGACGATGCTCTCCTTGGTGCTGTTGAGGGCCGCCACGACGCGCGCGTTGGAGCGCGCCAGCTGCAGGCGGCGCTCCCGCAGGTCCACGCCGCGCACGGGCTCGAACATGGCCGCCTTCAGCCGCAGGTAGTCGCCCAGCGCCAGGAACAGCCCGGCCAGCGCGTGGCGCACCGGCAGCAGCGGCGTGGCCGCGCTCCACAGCACCGAAAGCAGGCCGTACCAGGCAGCACCGGCCAGCAGCAGCGCCGCGACCAGGGGTGCCGGCACGTGCGGCGCGCCCGGCTGCGGGCTCTGCGCCGGCTCGCTGATGGCGGCGTACAGCGCCAGGATGATGGTGGCCGCGGCGATCGCCCGGTAGCGCCCGCCCACCGCACCCAGCAGCGTGAAGACGAAGCTGCAGGCTAGCAGCGCCGCCAGCATGGCCAGGGGCTGGTCGGCCAGCTCGGCCACGGCCAGGCCCACCCCGCCAAAGCACGCCAGCGTGACGGCCAGGGCCTTGAGGCGGCCGCGCCAGCTGTCGTCAGCCTCGGCCAGGGCGCTGGCGAAAACCCCGAGCAGCAGCGGCACCATGCGTTCGCCCTGCCCGGTGGCGGCCCCCAGGGCGAGCACACTTCCCAGCGCCAGGGCCAGCCGCAGCGCATAGGCCCAGCCAATCTCGGCGCCCAGGCGCTGCAGCCACTGCGGTGCCAGGTGGTCCATGCGGGCGGGTCAGCCGGTGTTGCGCAGGCCGGCGGCGATGCCGTTGATGCAGATGTGGATGCCGGTCTGCACGCGCTCGTCGCCCTGGCCCGCGCGCCAGCGGCGGATCAGCTCGACCTGCAGGTGGTTGAGCGGGTCGATGTAGGGGAAGCGGTGGCGGATGGAGCGCGCCAGCGCCGCGTTGCCCGCCAGGCGCTGGCGCTGGCCGGTGATGCGCGCCAACGCCTCGCCTGTGCGCTGCCACTCGGCCTCGATGGCGCCGAAGACGCGCCGGCGCAGGCGGGCGTCGGGCACCAGCTCGCTGTAGCGCGAGGCCAGCGCCAGGTCGCTCTTGGCCAGCACCATGTCCATGTTGGACAGCAGGGTGTGGAAGAACGGCCAGTGGCGATACATTTTCTGCAGCAGCTGCAGCCGGGCCTTGCCGTCCTGGCCGGGCGCGCGCACGAAGGCCTCCACCGCCGAACCGAAGCCGTACCAGCCCGGCAGCGTCACGCGGCACTGGCCCCAGCTGAAACTCCAGGGGATGGCGCGCAGGTCCTCGATCTTCTGGCTGGCCTTGCGCGACGCCGGCCGCGAGCCGATGTTGAGCTCGGCAATCTCGCGGATCGGCGTGGCGTTGAAAAAATACTGCGTGAAACCCGGCGTTTCATAGACCAGGCCCCGGTAGGCCGCCATGCTGGCCTGCGACAGCTCCTCGGCCGCCGCCAGAAACGCCTCGCTCGCGGGCTTGGTCGGCTGCAGGAGCGTCGCCTCCAGCGTGGCTGCCACCAGGGTCTCCAGGTTGCGCCGGCCGATCTCGGGGTTGGCGTATTTCGAGGCGATGACCTCGCCCTGCTCGGTCAGCCGGATCTGTCCGCGCACCGTGCCCGGCGGCTGCGCCAGGATGGCCTGGTAGCTGGGCCCGCCGCCGCGCCCCACGGTGCCGCCGCGGCCGTGGAACATGCGCAGCGCGATCGGCGTGCGCGCCCCGGCATTCATCTCGTCGAACAGCTCCACCAGCGCGATCTCGGCGCGATACAGCTCCCAGTTGCTGGTGAAGATGCCGCCGTCCTTGTTGCTGTCGCTGTAGCCCAGCATGATGTCCTGCAGCGCGCCGCTGTTGCGCACCAGCTCGGCCACGCCCGGCAGCGCATAGAACTCGCGCATGATGGATGCGGCGCTCTGCAGGTCCTCGATGGTCTCGAACAGCGGCACCACGATCAGGTCGGTGCGCGCATCGGCGTCGCCCAGCGCGCCGCGCATCAGGCCCACCTCCTTTTGCAGCAGCAGCACCTCCATCAAGTCGCTCACCGTTTCGGTGTGGCTGATGATGTAGTGGCGGATGGCCTCGCTGCCGTAGCGCTGGCGCAGCGCATGCGCCGCCTCGAAGATGGCCAGCTCCCCCGCGCTGTGCTCGCCATAGTGCACGCCCACCACGCGCAGCGGGCGCGCGTCGGCCAGCAGGCGCAGCAGCAGCGCGCGCCGCTCGCTCTCGGGCAGCTGTGCGTAGTCGGGCTCGACGCGAGCCGTGGCCAGCAGCTCGGCCACCACGCGCTCGTGCTGGTCGGAGCTCTGGCGCAGGTCCACCGTCGCCAGGTGAAAGCCGAACACCTCGACCGCGCGCATCAGGGGCGCGAGCCGCTCGGCGGTCAGCAGCGCACCGCGGTGCGAGCGCAGCGAGGCCTCGACCACGCGCAGGTCGGCCAGGAACTCATCGGCGCTGGCGTAGGCGTTCTGCGGCGCCACGGCATGCCGCGCCGCCTCGGCGCCGCTGAGCGCGCGCAGGGTGGCGGCCAGACGCGCGTAGATGCCGGTGAAGGCACGCCGGTAGGGCTCGTCGCGCCGGTGCGTGCTGGCGTCCGGCGACCGCTCGGCCAGCTCCAGCATTTCCGGCGAGACGGCCACCAGCCGCGAGGACAGCGACAGCTCGCCGCCCAGCAGGTGCACCTGTTCGAGGTAGTGGCGCAGCGCCACCTCGGCCTGGCGCGACAGTGCCAGCGACAGCGTGGCCGCGCTCACGTTGGGGTTGCCGTCGCGGTCGCCGCCAATCCACTGGCCCATGCGCAGAAAACTCGCCACCGGGTGCGCCGCGCCCAGCTCACGCTCGAGTTCGGCGTAGATGCGCGGGATCTCGCCGAGGAAGGTGTATTCGTAGTAAGACAGCGCGTTCTCGATCTCGTCGGCCACGGTCAGCCGATCCGGGCGCAGCAGCCGCGTCTGCCACAGCTGCGCCACGCGGGCGCGCAGCTGCGTCTCGTTGGCCGCAAGCTCGCGCGGGGTCAGCGTGTCGCGCGTGCTCTTGTAGAGCTGCGCGCGCGTGGCGATCTCGTCGCGCCGGGCCAGCAGCTGGGCGATCTCGCGCTCGGCGTCCAGGATGCTCTTTCTCTGCACCTCGGTCGGGTGCGCCGTGAGCACCGGCGCCACATAGGCCTCGGCCAGCGTCTCGGCCACCGCGCGCGGGGCGATGCCGGCCCAGCGCAGGCGCGCCAGCGCCACCTCGATGCTGCCTTCCTGGCTGCTGCCGGCGCGCTCGTGCACGGCGCGGCGGCGAATGTAATGCCGGTCCTCGGCCAGGTTGGCCAGGTGGCTGAAGTAGGTGAAGGCGCGTATCACGCTCACCGTCTGGTCGCCGGTGAGCGACTTGAGCAGCTTCTTCAGCGCCCGGTTGGCCTCCTGGTCGGCGTCGCGCCGAAAGGCCACCGAGAGCTTGCGGATCTGCTCGACCAGCTCGTAGGCGGCAGCGCCCTCCTGCTCGCGGATCACGTCGCCCAGGATGCGCCCGAGCAGCCGGATGTCCTGCGTCAGGGGCTGATCCTTGTCGGTGCGGCGCGCGGGCGCGGCAGATGACGTGGCAAGAGGCGCGGCGGGAGAGTCAGGCTCGGCCGTGGCGCCGGCTCGTGGGGTGGAAGCGGTCATGCGCGAAAGGTCTCCTGGAGCACCCGCGGCAGCGGGGCGGGTGGGCGCGGCATGCTAGCACCGGCAAGGCCCGGCGCCAGGCTCACAGCGCCAGCGTCTCGAAGGCCACGATGTTGCGCTCGTCCCGGCTGAACTCCACGCCGATCAGGTGCACGGGCAGGCCGGCGGCGCGGTATTTGTCGGCGTAGCGGCGCTCCAGCAGCTGCTGAAGTGCCCGGCCCTGGGGCGCGAACTCCACCACTTTGAACTCGAACAGATAGACGCGCCCGGCCCAGCGCACGGCCATGTCGATGCGCCCGTGGTTGGTGACGTCCTCCAGCACGATGTCCACCCCCAGCGCGGCAAAGTGGCTGTAGAACACGCTGGCCCAGTAACCCTCGTACCCGGCAATGGCGTTGTTGCGGTGCCAGTCGTGCGGGATGGTGGCGAAGAAGGCATGGAACACCTCGCGCATGCCCGCCACGTCGCCTGCCTGCAGCAGCCGGTACAGCCTGCCCATCTGCACCGCGTAGTGACTGCCGTGGTCGGTGAGCGCCTGCAGCAGGGCGCCGTTCAGGGCCGTGCGCACCTCCAGGTTGGGGTAGCGCAGTTCGATCTGCGTCAGGCCCGGGATGTAGTCCACCCGCGCGATGGTCAGGTACCCCGCCTGGAACATCAGCGCCTCGGTGGGGATGGTGTCCACGTCGAAGGTGGACAGCAGCGTCTCGGGCGCGATCAGACGCTCCAGGTCGGGGGTGAACTGCTGGCGCTGCGTCAGCAGCTTGATCAGGAAGGTGGGAGTGCCGGTCTCGAACCACCAGGGGCGGAACTGCCGCTCCTGGAACAGCAGCAACAGGTCAAAGGGGTTGTAGACCGCCTCGCCCGTCCAGTTGTAGCCGTTGTACCAGCGGCGGATCTCCTGCCGGTCCAGGCTGGGCAGCTCGGGCGCAAACACCTTGTCCACGTCCTCATCGGTATAGCCGCAGATCGCGCTGAATTCCGGGCTCAGGGTGATGTCGCGCAGGTTGTTCAGCCCGGAAAACAGGCTCACCTTGCTGAACTTGGACACACCCGTCAGGAACACGAATCGAATGTCCGCATCGCTGTCCTTGATGACCGAATAGAAATCCTTGAGCGCCTCACGGATGCCGCGTGCGCGCTCCTTGTCCTCGATGCGGTCCAGGATGGGCTTGTCGTACTCGTCCACCAGCACCACCACGCGCTGGCCGGTGGCCTGCGCCAGGTGCCGGATCAGGCTGCGAAAGCGCTCCGGATTGGTCTGGTCCACGGCCTTGAGGCCAGCCTCGGCCTCGTGGCGCATCAGGTGCGAATCGAGCCGTGCCTGCAGGTCGGCGGCGTCGTGCACCACGCCGCCGCCGAAACTGAAGCGCAGCACGGGGTGCTTCACCGACCAGTCCCAGTGCTCTTGCGCATGCAGGCCGCAAAAGAGCGCGGCATTGCCCTCGAACAGCTCCTTGAGCGTGTCTAGGAACAGGCTCTTGCCGAACCGCCGTGGACGCGAGAGGAAGAAGTGCGAACCCTGGGCCACCAGCTGCAGGGCCAGCGGCGTCTTGTCGACGTAGTAGTACGCGTCGCCCTCGCGGATCTTGGCGAAGGTCTGGATGCCGATGGGCAGCTTCTTGCGGATCATGGTCCGGCCATTCTAGGAAAGCCCGCCGCGCCGGCCCGCGGTGCCTGGCGGCACGCCTGGGGCGGTCGTGCTGCAGCGCAGCATGCTAGCATCCTGCGCTGCCCCGCAGCCGCTCTGGCCGGGGCCGTGAAAGAGCCCTTCTCCGATGAGCCAGACCCCTGCTGCCGCCACCCCCTCCTCCCTCGTGATCGCCACGCGCGAAAGCCAGCTTGCCCTGTGGCAGGCCGAGCATGTGCGGCAGCTGCTGGCCGCGCGCGGGCACGCCGTCGAGCTGCTGGGCATGACCACGCGCGGAGACCAGATCCTGGACCGCACGCTGTCCAAGGTCGGCGGCAAGGGCCTGTTCGTCAAGGAGCTCGAGGTGGCCCTGGAGGAAGGCCGCGCCGACATTGCCGTGCACTCGCTCAAGGACGTGCCCATGGAGCTGCCCGAGGGCTTTGCCCTGGCCTGCGTCATGGAGCGCGAGGACCCGCGCGACGCCTTCGTCTCGCAGCGCTGGGCCAGTCTGGACGAGGTGCCCCGGGGCGGCGTGGTCGGCACCTCCAGCCTGCGCCGCCAGGTGCTGCTGGCCGCGCTGCGCCCGGACCTGCGCATCGAGCCGCTGCGCGGCAACGTCAACACCCGGCTGCGCAAGCTCGACGAGGGCGAGTACGACGCCATCGTGCTGGCCGCCGCCGGCTTGAAGCGCCTGGGCCTGCAGGAGCGCATCCGCAGCGTTTTCACGCCCGAGCAGATGCTGCCCGCCGCCGGCCAGGGCGCCCTGGGCATCGAGGTGCGCACCGGCCGCGCCGACCTCATCGCCGCGCTGGCGCCACTGGCGCACCAGCGCACCTGGCTCACGGTGACGGCCGAGCGCGCGGTGAGCCGCGCCATGGGCGGCAGCTGCTCCATGCCGCTGGCCGCACACGGCCAGTGGGACGGCGATGCACTGCGCCTGCGCGCCGCCTGGGGCGACATGGAGGGGCGACTGGCCCTGGTGCGCGCCGAGCGGACGGCCACCGTGCAGACGCTCGATCAGGCCGACGCGCTCGGCCTGGCGGTGGCTGCGTGCCTGCGCGAGGGCGGCGCCGTTGGTGCCGGCCCCGCTGCCTGAGCCCGAACTGCCATGCGCGCCATCGTGACCCGCCCGGCATCCGAGGCCATGCACTGGGCGCGGCAGCTGCAGGCCCGGGGGGTGCAGGCCGTGGCGCTGCCGCTGATCACGATCGGCCCGGTGCGCGCGCCCCAGCTGCGCGAGCGGCTGGCGCAGGCGAGGCGTGAGCAGGGCAGCTACCGCGCGGTGATGTTCGTCAGCGGTAACGCAGCCCGCCATTTTTTTGAGTCAAATCACCATCCAGCCCTTGAAGGACAAGGATTTTGCGCTACTAAAACCAGAGCATGGGCGCCCGGCCCCGGCACGGTGCAGGCGCTGCTGGCCGCCGGCCTGCCGCGCAGCCGTATCGACGCTCCGCCCGAGGCCAGCGCGCAGTTCGACTCCGAGGCGCTGTGGCCTGTGGTGGCGCCACAGCTGCGCGCGGGCGACCGCGTGCTGATCGTGCGCGGCGCCGGCCACCCGGCGGCCGAAGGCGGCAACGGCCGCGAATGGCTGGGCCGGCAGCTGCGGGCCGCCGGCGTGGCGGTGGACTTCGTCGCCGCCTACGAGCGCACGGCGCCCGTGTGGGACGCGGCCCTGCTTGCGCAGGCGCGCGGGGCCGCTGCCGACGGCTCGACGTGGCTGCTGAGCAGCTCCGAGGCGCTTGGGCACCTCCTGGCCGCGCTGCCCGACCAGGACTGGCGTGCCGCGCGGGCGCTGGCCACGCACCCACGCATCGCTCAGGCGGCGCGGGCCGCCGGGTTTGGCCAAGTGCGCGAATGCCGCCCCACCCTGGACGATGCCGCTGCCTCGATAAAATCCTTCGATCATGCCGACCGAGCCCATCCCTGAGCCGAACGCAGTTCCTGCGGCGCAGCCCCTGCCGCCCGCGCCGGCCACTGGCCGTGTGGCGCTGGTGGTGGTCGGGCTGGTCGCCGCCGCGGCGCTGGCCAGCTCCGTGCTGCTGTGGCAGCGGCTGTCGGCCATCCAGGAGCAGCTGGCGCGCCAGAGCGCCGATTCTGGAGCCCAGGCCATCGAGGCGCGCACCATGGCGCGCGAGGCGCAGGAGACCACCCGCGAGGCCTCGGCCCGCCTGGCGCTGATGGAGGCGCGCGTGGGCGAGGTGGCGCTGCAGCGCAGCCAGCTCGAGGAACTCATGCACAGCCTGTCGCGCACGCGCGACGAAAACCTGGTGGTGGACATCGAGGCCAGCCTGCGCTTGGCGCAGCAGCAGTCGCAGCTCACCGGCAGCCTGCAGCCGCTGGTGGCCGCCCTTCGCAGCGCCGACCAGCGCATCGAGCGCGCCGCCCAGCCGCGCCTGGTGCCGGTGCAGCGCGCCATCGAGCAGGACCTCGAACGCCTTGCGCGCGCCAGCGTCACCGACACGGCGGGGCTGCTCGGGCGGCTGGATGACCTGGTGCGCCAAGTGGACGAGCTGCCCCTGTCGTCCGCCGTCGGCCAGGGCAGCGGCCTGCACCGCGCCGCAGACGGGCGCGACACGGCGCCGGGCCAGGGGGGCGCGCAGACCGCGCCGCCGCAGGCCGAGCCGGCCTGGCGGGCGGCGCTGCGCCAGGGCTGGACGGGACTGCGCGAGGAGGTGCGCGGCCTGGTGCGGGTCAGCCGCATCGACCAGCCGGACGCCATGCTGATCGCCCCTGACCAGGCCTTCTTTTTGCGCGAGAACCTCAAGCTCAAGCTGCTCAACGCCCGCCTGGCGCTGCTGGCGCGGCGCATGGACTCGGCGCGCGCCGACCTGCAGCTGGCCAGCGCCTCCCTGGGCAAGTATTTCGACCCGGCCTCGCGCCGCACGCAAGGCGCCATGAATGCCCTGCAGCAGCTGCAGGGCCATATCCAGACGGCCGGGACGCCGCAGCTGGAAGACACCTTCGCAGCCCTGTCCACCGCGGCCGCGGGCCGCTGAGCGCCCAGGCACGGCAGGCGACAACCCCATGCGCGCAGCACTCTGGCTCCTGGCTCTGTTCGGCGTCGCGGTCGCGGGCGCCCTGTTCGCCGGCAACAACCAGGGCACGGTGACGGTGTTCTGGCCGCCCTATCGCGTCGACCTGTCGCTCAACATGGTGCTGCTTCTGCTGCTGGGCGCCTTTGCCCTGCTGCACGCCGCGCTGCGCGGCATGGCGACGCTGGTAGAGCTGCCCGGGCGGGCGCGCCGCTGGCGAATGCAGCAAAAGGAGCGGGCCATGCACGGGACACTGCTGGAGGCGCTCACGCAGCTGCTGGCCGGCCGCTTCCTGCGCGCCCGGCGCGCCGCCCAGTCGGCCATCGCACAGCAGGAGGCGCTGGCGGGCGCGCCCGAGCGCGTGCCGCACGCGGTCGCGCTGCGCACGGTCGCGCAACTGGTGGCCGCCGAGGCCTCGCATGCGCTGCAGGACGGCGCCGCGCGCGACGCCCACCTGCAGCAGGCCCTGGACGGCCTGCCCGAGCGCCCCACGGGCAGCGAGGTGGAGCTGCGCGAAGGCGTGCAGCTGCGCGCCGCGCGCTGGGCCCTGGACGAGCACGACGCCCAGACGGCGCTTGAGCGCCTGGCGGCCCTGCCCTCGGGCGCCGCGCGCCGCACGCTGGCGCTGCGCGCGCGCCTGAAGGCCACGCGCCTGTCGTACCGCACGGCCGAGGCGCTGGACACCGCCCGCCTGCTGGCCAAGCACCGGGCGTTCTCACCGCAGGCGGCCGCCAGCATCGTGCGCGGGCTGCTGCTGGAGCTGATCGGCGGCGCGCACGACAGCGCGCAGCTGCAGCGCATCTGGCAGGGCCTGGATGCCAGCGAGCGCCAGATGCCCGAGGTGGCGGTGCAGGCGGCACGGCAGCTGGCACGCCTGGGCGGCGAGCCGGCGCAGGTGCGCGCCTGGCTGCTGCCGGTGTGGGAGCGCCTGGCCGAGCCACTGCCAGAGCACCAGGCGCTCAAGCTCATCGGTGTGCTGCAGGACAACCTGGACGGGCTGGACGGGCCCTGGCTGGCCCGTATCGAGGCCGCCAGCCAGGCACGCCCGCGCGATGCGCGTCTGCAGTACCTGTCGGCCATGGCCTGCCTGCAGCGCGAGCTGTGGGGCAAGGCACGCCAGCTGCTGGGCCAAGCCGCGCCGCAACTGGCCGACCCGGCCCTGCGTGCCAGCGCCTGGCGCGCCCTGGCGCAACTGGCCGAGCAGCGCGGCGACGAAGCCGAGGCACTGACCGCCTGGAAGCAAGCCGCGCAGGTCGCCCGCTAACAGCGTTGATGGGCAAGCAGCGCTCAGCGGCGCTTGCGCGGGCCCATGCCGAGGCCTTCCTTTTGCTTGGCGATGCGGTCGCGCTTGCGCTGGTCCATGCGCTCCACGGCGCGGCGCTTGGTGTAGCCCGAGGCATCGGCCCAGGCCCACCAGGCCGCGGTCACGGCGAACGGAGACAGCACCCACCACCATGACCACTGCGCCACAGGGTCGATCTCCAGGTATTTGAGCAGTATCAACAGCAGGCCCAAAAGCAGCGTATACACGGTCACATCCTCCTCTGCGGAGCGGGCTTTGGAGGCCTCCCGTCAACCGCGAACACTACAATCCAATCAAGGTCAAAATGTACTTCAACCCCCACAGGAAACTCATCATGAAGCGCACTCTCATCACCCTCGCCATGACGCTGTCGGTTGCCGTGCCCGCCATGGCCGACCAGGCCCTGGCCACGTCCAAGAACTGCATGGCCTGCCACGCCGTGGACAAGAAGCTGGTGGGCCCCGCCTACAAGGACGTGGCCGCCAAGTACGCCGGCCAAGCCGGCGCGGCCGACAAGCTGGCCGAGCACATCATGAAGGGCAGCTCCGGCGTGTGGGGCCCCGTGCCCATGCCCGCCAACCCCCAGGTCAAGCCCGACGAGGCCAAGAAGCTGGCCAGCTGGGTGCTGACGCTCAAGTAAGCACGCCGGGCCCGGGTGCCGGCCGGGCGCCCGCTTGCCAGGCCAAGCCGCCGCGCTCCATGCGCAGCGGCTTTTTTCATGGGCGCGTCAGGGGTGCAGGCCGGGATCGATCCGCCCGGCAGGGTCGGCCGCGGGTGCCGGGCCCCGGCGCTGCAGCTGGTCCTCGAGCTGGCCGACATAGGCGGCGGTGACGTTTTCCGACTCGCGGGCGCGCGCGCTCATGCGCGCCTCCAGCGCATCCAGCCGGGCCAGCACGGCCGTCTGCTGGGTTTCGAGGAAGCCGCGCAGCTCGGTGAAGCGCGAGGCCTCGGCCTTGTCGGCCAGTTCGCGCTGCGCGGCCAGCTCGCGGGTGTGGCGGCGCGTCTCCATCAGCACCGAGCCCTGCAGCGTCAGAACGTAGGCGATGAAGAACACGGCCAGCAGCGCGGTCAGCGCCAGCATGATCAGCCCCAGCGGGGCCTGGACGGTGGTGAGGCCCAGCGAGACCGTGGTGGGCAGGGTGAGGGTGGGCCAGTTCAGCGCCGCCAGCGCGGCGATGGCCACCACGATGAGTAGCAGCAGGAGTGTGCGCAGGGTCATGGGAAAGCGCTCCATGGGAAAGGGATCGGGGCCGGCTTGCGTTCAGGCGCGGCAGCCCAGTTTGTAACCGAAGCCTGGCGCGTCGGCGGCGCGAACGGCGGCATTCGCGCGCCCTTCCTACAGTGGCGCGCGGCGCGCCAGCAAAAAGGCCGCCCGGTCGGGCGGCCTGGGCGGGGCCGGCGTCCAGCGGTGCCGCCCGTGCCGGCTGCCGGCTCAGTTGGTCTCGGCCAGCTGCTCCAGGATGGCCGGGTTCTCCAGCGTGCTGGTGTCCTGCGTGATGGCCTCGCCCTTGGCCAGCGAGCGCAGCAGGCGGCGCATGATCTTGCCCGAGCGCGTCTTGGGCAGGTTGTCGCCGAAACGGATATCCCTGGGCTTGGCGATGGGGCCGATCTCGCGGGCCACCCAGTCGCGCAGCTCCCGGGCGATCTGCTGCGCCTCCTCGCCGCTCGGGCGCGGGCGCTTGAGGACGACGAAGGCGCAGATGGCTTCGCCCGTCAGGTCGTCGGGGCGGCCCACCACCGCCGCTTCGGCCACCAGATCGGTCTTGGCGACCAGCGCCGACTCGATCTCCATGGTGCCCATGCGGTGGCCCGAGACGTTGAGCACGTCGTCGATGCGGCCAGTGATGCGGAAGTAGCCCCGGTCCTCGCTGCGCACCGCGCCGTCACCGGCCAGGTAGATGGTGCCGCCCAGCTCCTCGGGGAAGTAGCTCTTCTTGAAACGCTCCGGGTCGCCCCAGATGGTGCGGATCATCGAGGGCCAGGGGCGCTTGATGACCAGCATGCCGCCGGCGCCGTTGGGCAGGTCGCGGCCGGTCTCGTCGACGATGGCCGCCTGCATGCCCGGCAGCGCCAGCGTGCACGAGCCCGGCACCAGGGGCGTGGCGCCCGGCAGTGGGGTGATGACATGGGCGCCGTTCTCGGTCTGCCAGAAGGTGTCCACGATGGGGCAGCGCTCGCCGCCCACGTTCCGGTAGTACCACATCCAGGCTTCGGGGTTGATGGGCTCGCCGACGCTGCCCAGGATGCGCAGGCTCGACAGGTCCCAGTTTCTTGGGTGCACGCGCTCGTCGGAGTCGGCCGCCTTGATGAGCGAGCGGATCGCCGTCGGCGCGGTGTAGAAGATGCTGACCTTGTGGCGCTCGATCATTTCCCAGAAGCGCCCGGCGTGCGGATAGGTGGGCACGCCTTCGAACACCACCTGCGTGGCACCCGCGGCCAGCGGGCCGTAGGCGACGTAGGTGTGGCCGGTGATCCAGCCGATGTCGGCCGTGCACCAGAACACGTCCGAGGGCTGCATGTCGAAGGTCCACAGCGTGGTCTGGCGCGCCCACAGCAGGTAGCCGCCGGTGGAGTGCTGCACGCCCTTGGGCTTGCCGGTCGAGCCGCTGGTGTAGAGCACGAACAGCGGGTGCTCGGCGCCCACGGGCTCGGGCGCGCATTCGGCCGGCTGGCCCTGCAGCGCCTCGGCAAAGCTGATGTCGCGTCCCTGCACGCGCTTCCAGGCGGTGGGGGTGCGCTCATAGACCAGCACGGTCTGGACGGCCTCGCAGCCGCCCATCTCCAGGGCCTCGTCCACGATGGCCTTGAGCGGCAGCTCCTTGCCGCCGCGCAGCTGGTAGTTGGCGGTGATGACCATGACGGCGCCGATGTCGATGGCACGCTCCTGCAGCGCCTTGGCCGAGAAGCCGCCAAAGACCACGCTGTGCGTGGCGCCCAGGCGCGCACAGGCCTGCATGGCCACCACGCCCTCGATGGTCATGGGCATGTAGATCAGCACCCGGTCGCCCTTCTTCACGCCACGCGCCTTGAGGGCGTTGGCAAAGCGGCCCACGCGTTCGAGCAGCTCGCGGTAGCTGACCTGGGTGACGGCGCCGTCGTCGGCCTCAAAAATGATGGCGGTCTTGTGCTCGACCTCGGTGCCCATGTGGCGGTCCAGGCAGTTGGCGCTGGCGTTGAGCTCGCCGTCGGCAAACCACTGGTAGAACGGCGCGTTGGACTCGTCAAGCACCTGGGTGAAGGGCTTGGTCCAGACCACGTTCTCGCGCGCCAGGCGCGCCCAGTAGCCCTCGAAATCGCGCTCTGCCTCGGCGCACAGCGCCTGGTAGGCCTCCATGCCGGAGACGCGTGCAGCGCGCACCGTCTCCTCGGACGGAGGGAAGACGCGGTTCTCGATCAGCACGGACTCGATCGCGGAAGGGGTTGCACTCATGGGTCTTGTCTCCTGCACAAAGCGAAAAATTCGGACGCAACTGTCCGTCTCGGGACTTACAGGCCACTGACGCGCCCTGAAGGGCGGGCAGGTGCTGCAGCGCGAGGGGACCCACCGCGTCCGATTTTTGGATGAAATGAGGCCCAAGCCCTTGCGGAGCTTCGCCTCTGCGCTATGAATAACGCAGTGCAAGCACTGCAATCTTCATTTTTCTCTTATCACGGAAGCAATAACCATTGTTTTGACTCAAACAGCATCAATTTATATACTTTCGTGATGTTTTACAACCTGCCACGCAGGTAATCCCCTTCTTCAGGCGCCCCATCGGAGCCGCCGGACGGAAGGGGATCGCGGCAGCGGCCCGTCTTTTATGCGGGCGTTTTGCTGCCCTGGCCGAGGTTTCGGCCCTGATGCTTGTGGTGCCCGGCCGCGCTTGAGCGCGGCGCTGCGGCGCCCGCACTGGCTTCGAAAGCCCCTTGGGGTACTTTCGCTGTCACGTGTTCCCTGAGGCCCTTGCGCACCATGTTCGGGTGCCATTCGGGCCGACCAGGTCACTGGTTGCTTGTCTCTTCCTGTGTCCGCATTCGCGGCGAAGTCCGTCGTGCCGCCATCCGTCCGGGTAGCGTTGCACGGGCTGCGCCGTCGCATCGGGGTGTTGGTTTGCGTGTGCACGTGCGCCATGCCGTGCTTCGGTCTTCGTGCCCCGGGCGCCTTGTGCAGCCCTGGGGACCTTCGCGCGCATTGAACTGGAATGAGGGAGGAGCCACAACATGGCCAAACAGATCGTCATCGATCACGTCTTCAAGGTCTTCGGCGACGAGCCGCAGCAGGCGCTGCAGCTGGTCGAGCAGGGCCTGTCCAAGCAGGAGATCCTGGAACGCACCGGGCATTCCATCGGCGTCTTCGACGCCACCTTCACCATCGAGCCCGGCGAGATCTTTGTCGTCATGGGCCTGTCGGGCTCGGGCAAGTCCACGCTGGTGCGCATGCTCAACCGTCTGATCGAGCCGACCAGCGGGCGCATCCTGGTCGATGGCCAGGACATCGGGCGCCTGAGCGAGTCCGACCTGCGCGCCCTGCGCCGCAAAGACATCTCCATGGTGTTCCAGTCGTTTGCGCTGATGCCGCACCTCACCGTGCTCGACAACACCGCCTTCGGGCTGGAGCTGGCCGGCGTGGGGCGCCAGGAGCGCCAGCAGGCGGCCGAGCAGGCGCTGGCCCAGGTGGGCTTGGCCGGCTGGGGCGCGAGTTACCCGGATGAGCTGTCGGGCGGCATGCAGCAGCGCGTGGGTCTGGCGCGGGCGCTGGCGTCCGACCCGGCCATCCTGCTGATGGACGAGGCGTTCTCGGCCCTCGACCCCATCATCCGCACCGAGATGCAGTCCGAGCTCCTGCGCCTGCAGGAGCAGCAGCGGCGCACCATCGTCTTCATCTCGCACGACCTGGACGAGGCCATGCGCATCGGCGACCGCATCGCCATCATGAAGGACGGCCAGGTGGTGCAGGTCGGCACGCCCGACGAAATCCTGCGCTGCCCGGCCGACGACTACGTGCGCAGCTTCGTGCGCGGGGTCGATGCCGCCGCCGTCTTCAAGGCCGCCGACATCGCGCGCCAGGCGCTCACCGTGGTCTCGGCGCAGGGCGACCGGGGCTGCCGCGCGGCACTGCGCATCCTGGAGGACTCGGACCGCGAGCACGCCTATGTGCTGACCAGCGACCAGCGCTTCCTGGGCGTGGTGTCGTCCGCGTCGCTGCGCCGCGCGCTGCACGGCCATCAGGGGCCGCTGGGCCTGCGCCATGCCTTCTTGCCCGACGCCCCGGCCATCGAGGCTGCCATGCCCGTGTCCGACCTGTACGGCCCGCTGTCCAGCGCGCCCTGTCCGTTGCCGGTGGTCGATGAATCCGGGCGCTACCTGGGCGTCGTCAGCCGCACCGGCCTGATGCGCTTCCTGGACCGCGACACGCCGCCCCTGCCGCCCGAGCAGGAGGAGCGCGCCCCGCTGCAACTGAATCCGCATTTCCCGCAGACCGCCGACCCCGTGGCCCCGGCCCTGGCGGCGCACTGACCCGAGGAGGAGACCCCGCATGCAAGAAACCGCAACGACCCCCCCCACCGGCATTCCTGAACGCCCTGACAGCAACCCCTGGTCGGCCGACGCCGCGCCGGCCACCCAGCCGCCTGCCGCCGATCCGTGGAGCGGCGACGTCGCCGCCACCGCCGTCCCGGCCGACCCCTGGAGTGGCGATGCCGCGGCAACGGCCGCGCAAGCCGACCCCTGGGGCGGTGACGCCGCCGCCCCCGCGGCCAGCGACCCCTGGGGCGGCGACGCCGCCTCGGCCGACCCGGCCGCCGGTGCCGACTGGCTCAGCAGCGCCGCGCAGTCCAGCGCCGCGCCGGACGGCGATGGCAACAGCATCGCCGCCCTGTGGCACCAGATCCAGACCGACGGCCTGCCCATCCAGGGCTGGATCAACGACGGCCTGCACTGGGTGGTGGAGAACTTCCGCCCCTTCTTCCAGGCTGTGCGCACGCCCATCGACACCACGCTGACCGGCGTGACCGACGCGCTGCTGGTCGTGCCCGCCCCGGCCATGATCGCGCTGGCGGCCCTCGTCGCCTGGCAGTTCGCCGGCCGCGCCATGGCGATTGGCACGGCGGTGTCGCTGGCGCTGGTCATGCTGCTGGGCATCTGGCCCGACGCCATGGTCACGCTGGCGCTGGTGCTGACCTCGCTTTTGTTCTGCGTGCTGCTCGGCCTGCCCGCTGGCGTGCTGCTGGCCGCCAGCGACCGCGCCCAGCGCATCACCCGTCCGCTGCTGGACGCCATGCAGACCACGCCGGCCTTTGTCTATCTGGTGCCGGTGGTCATGCTGTTCGGCATCGGCAACGTGCCGGGAGTGATCGTGACCATTGTCTTTGCCCTGCCGCCGCTCATTCGCCTCACCAACCTGGGCATCCGCCAGGTGCGCCCAGATTTGATCGAGGCCAGCCGCGCCTATGGCGCCTCGCCCTGGCAGCTGCTGTGGAAGGTGCAGCTGCCGCTGGCCATGCCCAGCATCATGGCCGGCATCAACCAGGCGCTGATGCTCTCGCTGTCGATGGTGGTCATCGCCTCCATGATCGCCGTGGGCGGCCTGGGCCAGATGGTGCTGCGCGGCATTGGCCGCCTCGACATGGGCCTGGCCACCGTGGGCGGCCTGGGCATCGTGCTGCTGGCCATCGTGCTCGACCGCCTGACGCAGGCCATGGGCGAGCCCGGCCGCGGTGGCGAACGCTGGTGGCACACCGGCCCGGCCGGCCTGCTGACGCGCACGCTGCGCCGCCGCCCGGCGACCGCCCCGGTGCAGACCGCCGCCCAGCCGGCCACGCCCGCTGCCGCCACCCCTCCCCAGGCCCCAGCCGGCAAGCCTACCACGTCCGACTTGCCCGCCATGGGCCGCCAGCCGGCGGTCTGACCCTTCCCTGTCTTGCTCCTTCCCCCACTGGGGGAAGGCGGGGATGGGGGCCGGCGGGTTCTGGCGCGCCGTGTCGCGCGGCCACCGTCGCCGGTCCCCACCCCAACCCTCCCCCAGAGGGGGAGGGAGCTGAACTCCCGCAAGTCATTTTTCCCACCCACGAAAGGAAATCCCAAGGATGACAACCACCCACCCCGCCCTGCGCACCCGCCTGTCCACCCTGGCCGCCGGCCTGGCCCTGGCCCTCGCCGGCTCGGCCTTTGCCGCCGACCAGCCCGGCAAGGGCGTCGCCGTGCAGCCGCTCAAGAGCTCGATCGCCGAGGAAACCTTCCAGACCCTGCTGGTCATGAAGGGCCTGGAGCAGCTCGGCTACGACGTCAAGCCCATCAAGGAGGTCGAGTACCCCACGGCACACATCGCGATTGCCAATGGCGACGCCACCTTCCTGGCCGACCACTGGAACCCGCTGCACTCCGACTACTACAAGAACGCCGGCGGCGAGGCCAAGCTCTACCGCAAGGGCATCTTCTCGGGCAATGCTGCGCAGGGCTACCTGATCGACAAAAAGACCGCCGACCAGTACAAGATCACCAACATCGAGCAGTTGAAGCAGCCCGAGATCGCCAAGCTGTTCGACACCAACGGCGACGGCAAGGCCGATCTCACCGGCTGCAACCCCGGCTGGGGCTGCGAGGGCGTGATCGAGCACCAGCTGGACGCCTACGGCCTGCGCAACACGGTGACGCACAACCAGGGTTCGTACTCGGCGCTGATCGCCGACACCATCACGCGCTTTCGCGAAGGCAAGCCTGTCCTGTACTACACCTGGACGCCCTACTGGGTGAGCAACGAACTCAAGCCCGGTCGCGACGTCGTGTGGCTGGAGGTGCCGTTCTCCTCGCTGCCCGGCGAGCAGAAGGGCATGGACACCAAGCTGCCCAATGGCAAGAACTACGGCTTCGTGGTGAACAACCAGCACATCCTGGCCAACAAGGCCTGGGCCGAGGCCAACCCGGCCGCCGCCAAGCTGTTCGAGGTCATGCAGCTGCCCGTGGCCGACATCAACGCGCAGAACCACCTGATGAGCCAGGGCCAGAACAAGCCGGCCGACATCGAGCGGCACGTGAGCGGCTGGATCAAGGCGCACCAGCAGACCTTCGACGGCTGGCTGGCGCAGGCGCGCGCTGCGGCCAAGTAAGCCGCGGCAAGCCCCGCCCTCTCTTTTCACTCCCTCTCCGCCTCGGGGGAGAGGGCAGGGGTGAGGGGGCGGTTCAAGGGCGGCACCCGTTTCGTCGACCCTCACCCCAACCCTCTCCCGCACGCGGGAGAGGGGGCCAAAACCAGCGTCCATCAAGCGTTGCACGCTACCGAAACCATTGCACGCAGCGCGCCAATCCTAGAAAGACACATGCACATCACTCAGCAAACCACCCTCTTCTCCCTCCCCTCCCTCCCCTCCCTGCTGCGCCGCGGCGCAGCGCTGGCAGCCTTCTCGCTGGCGGCGGCAACCGCCGGCCCGGCCCTGGCCAACACCACCCAGCCCGGCCAGGGCGTCAAGGTCACCATCCTCAAGAGCTCGCTGGCCGAAGAATCCTTCCAGACCGTCGTCGCCATGAAGGCCTTGCAGGCGCTGGGCTACGACGTCGCTCCGTACAAGGAAGTCGAATACCCCCTGGCCCACATGGCCGTCGCCAACGGCGACGCCACGCTGATCGCCAACCACTGGAACCCGCACCACTCCGAGTTCTACAAGGCCGCCGGCGGTGACGCCAAGCTCTCGCGCAAGGGCGTGTACTCGGCCGGCGCGGCGCAGGGCTACATGATCGACAAGAAGACGGCCGATCAGTACAACATCACGCACATCGACCAGCTCAAGGACCCGAAGCTCGCCAAGCTCTTCGACATGAGCGGCGACGGCAAGGCGGATCTGGTCGGCCCCAACGCCGGCTGGGGCGGCGAGGCCGTGGTCGAGCACCATCTGGACACCTACGGCCTGCGCTCCACGGTCAACTATGTGCAGGGCAACTACCCGGCGCTCATCACAGAGACGCTGGCGCGCTATGAGTCCGGCAAGCCGGTGCTGTTCTACGCCTGGACGCCGCACTGGCTGAGCAACGTGCTGAAGACCGGCCAGGACGTGGTCTGGCTGCAGGTGCCCTACTCGGCCATGCCGGGCGTGCAGGCCGGCACCGACACGCAGCTGCCCAACGGCAAGAACTACGGCTTCCCGCTGAACAACGAATACATCGTCGCCAACAAGGACTGGGTGGCGAAGAACCCGGCCGCCGGCAAGCTGTTTGAGGTCATGCAGATCCCGCTGGCCGACATCAGCGCGCAGAACCGCCTGATCCACCAGGGCGAGAAGAGCGCCGCCGACATCGAGCGCCACGCCGATGCGTGGATCCGCGCGCACCAGAAGACCTTCGACGGCTGGCTGGAGCAGGCCCGCGCCGCGGCAACCGGCAGCTGACGCCGCCGCCCCCTGGGCCGCCCCGCGCCCATCGCAGGCCAGGCGCCCACGCGCGCGGTTGATCCTCACCGACAGCCGCGCGCCCGACCCTGGGGTGTGATCGGCGCCATGCCCGATGCCGCCCCGCCCGCTCCCGACACACCCCTGCCCGCCGGCCTAGTCCATGCCGACCGCAGTCAGCCCGGCATCACCCGCGTGCGCGTGAAGGGCGGCTTCGACTACCGCCTGCCCGACGGCGCCTGGCTGCGAGACGAGGCGCACCTCGCGCACATCCGCCGCCTGGCCATTCCGCCCGCCTACACCGACGTGTGGATCTGCACCCAGCCCAACGGCCACCTGCAGGCCACCGGGCGCGACGCGCGCGGGCGGCTGCAGTACCGCTACCACCCGCAGTGGCGCGTGCTGCGCGACGCCTCCAAGTTCGAGCGCATGCGCGCCTTCGGCCAGGTGCTGCCGCGCATCCGCGCCCGCGTGGCGCGCGACCTGGCGGGCAGCGGCCGGGCCCTGACGCGCAAACAGGTGCTGGCCGCCCTGGTGCGGCTGCTGGACACGACTTTCCTGCGCGTGGGCAACGAGGAATACGCCGTCGCCAACGGCTCCTACGGCCTGACCACGCTGCGCGCCCGGCATGCGCAGGTCAAGGGCAGCAGCACGCTGCTGCAGTTTCGCGGCAAGAGCGGCGTCATGCACCAGGCGCGGCTGGACGACCCGCGCGTGGCGCGCGTGGTGCGCCGCTGCCGGCAGCTGCCCGGGCAGGAACTGTTTCGCTACCAGGACGAGGACGGCGCCCTGCACTGCCTGGGCTCGGGCGACGTGAACGCCTATCTGGCCGACATCGCGGGCGACGCCGGTCATTTCACCGCCAAGGACTTTCGCACCTGGCATGGCACGGTGCAGGCGCTGGAGCTGACGCGCGCGGCGGCCCTGCGCGCCACGGCCGATGCCGCCGCAGCGGCGCGTGGCGCAGCCCGCCGGATCGTGACCGAAGTGGCGCGCCGCCTGGGCAACACGCCTGCGGTCTGCCGCAAAGCCTACATCCACCCCGCCGTGCTGGCCCTGGGCGAGGGACTGGACGAGGCAGTCGTCGCACCCCGGTTGCGGCGCCTGTGGCAGCGCTTGGCTGGAACCGGCTCCAGCCCCAGGGGCCTGGCGGCCGCCGAGCGCCGGCTGCTGGCCTTCCTGCGCCGAACGCCGCGATCAGCGGCCTTTCGACCTGCTGCGCGCGCTCGGGCATCCATGCATTGAGGAAAAGCGCGGAGCCAGCCAGTGCGGACCTGGCAGGCAAACGTCCGGGAATCCAAACCCAGGACTTTTATCAAGAATCATTATCATTTGCATTAAGATAAGCGTTTGCATCCGGCCAACCCTCTTTCACTCTTTCATGCCAGCCCTCCCTGCCCACAATCCGCTGTGGCTTCTACCTCTGCTGGCAGCCTTGCCCGCCCAGGCCCAGCAGCCTGATGAGGCCGCCACCCTGCAACCTTTGGTTGTCACGGCCACGCGCAGCGAGCGCGCCATTGACGAAATCCCCGTGCGCACCGAGGTGGTCACACGCCAGGAGATTGAGCGCACCCACGCGCGTACGCTCAAGCAGGCGCTGGAGAACGTGCCCGGCCTGCAATTGCGCGAGGTGCTGGGCAAGTCGGGCTACGAGCTCTCGTTGCAGGGTCTGGGCGCCGACCAGGTACTGGTACTGATCGACGGTCTGCCGATCACTGCCAGCACGAGCTCTACGGTAGACCTGAGCCAGTACCTGCTGTCGGAGGTGGAACGCATCGAAGTCGTCAAGGGCGCAGCTTCCTCGCAGTACGGCAGCTCGGCCATGGGCGGCGTCATCAACGTCATCACCCGGCGTACACCGGCGGGTTTCGGCGGCACGGCTTCCGTGGACATCGGCAGCTACGGTCGGCAGAACGACAGCGGCAGGGGCACCGACGCCAATGCCCGCCATGCGCGCTTTTCCCTAGGCGGCGGTGGCGAGCACTGGCGTCTGGCGCTGTCGGGCGACATGGTGGACGACGACGGCTTTGGTGTAGACCCGGCGCTCTATCCCCGCCAGGGCGATGCCAGTGCCCGCCGCCAGCTCAGCGCGCGTGGCGAATGGCTGCCCGGCCCGCATGGGAAGGCCTGGGCCGAACTGTCGCGTTACACCGAGGACGACACCCAGCGGTACTACCGGTTCGTGCCCCCGGTCAACGTGGCGCAGAACAAGCGTGAGGACATCACGCGCGACCGCGCCAGCGCTGGCGTGTCCTGGCGTTTCGGCAACGGCCTGCGCGCGCAGGTACAGGGCGTGCACGAGGACTACGACAGTCGCTCTGACGGCTACTCCAATGATGTGCTCGCCACCATGCGGCGCGCTCGCATGCGCACCCAGCATGTAGGCACCCAGGTGGACCTGCCTGCCTGGGGGCGCCAGCTGTGGATGCTGGGCACGGACTGGCACCGCGAGAGCCTGGCGCAGGCCAGCAACGGTGCCTCCGAGCTGCTGGGCGTGGGCAATGCCGAGCGCACCAGTAACGAAGTCTTCGTGCAAAACGACATCGTGTTGAGCGACCGCTGGGAATTACTGCTGGGACTGCGCGGCCAACACGACTCGGACTTCGGCGGCCACTGGGCGCCCAAAGTCAGCGTGCGCGGCAACGTTTGGGACGGCGGGGACTGGCAAGGCGTGCTGCGCGCCAGCGTTGGCAGTGGCTACCGCGTGCCCAATCTGAAGGAGCGCCACTACCTGTTCGACCACAGTGCCCTGGGCTACCGCGTGGTGGGCAACCCCAACCTCAAGCCTGAGTCGTCCACCAGCTGGCAGTTGGGCGGCACGCTCACGCGCGGCGAGGCCCTGGCTCTGGAAGCCAACGCCTTTCACAACTCCGTGCGCGACCTGATCCAGACCGACCTGGCGCGCGCCACCACCATCGATGGCCTGACCTACTACAGCTATGCCAACGTGGCACGCGCGCGCACCAGCGGGCTGGAGCTGAGCGGGCGCTGGCGCGCCAGCGCGGCCTGGGACTTCACCGGCGCCTACACCCATACCCGCACGCGCGACGACGCCACGGGGCTGGAGTTGACGCGCCGCCCGCGCCACATGGCGCGCCTGGGCGCGGACTGGCGCATGCAGCCGGCCACCACGCTCACGCTGCGCGCGCGCTGGCAGGGCGACGAGCTGGCCGACAGCGCCAGCCGCGCACGCTCGCCCGGCTGGGCCGCACTGGACGTGGCCATCAATCACCGTATCGGCCGCGCCACCACGCTGTTCGCCGGCGTGAACAACCTCGCGGGCCGCCAGCGCGACTTCGCCGACCCGGCCGACTTCAGCCCTGTCGCCGGGCGCTTCGTCTATGTCGGCGCCAAGGTTTCGTTCGGCCATGGCCGTTGACTCCTGCCTTTTCCCGTCCTTGTCTAAACCCTTTGAGGAGACTGTTTCCATGCATCCTGCCCGTCCCTTGCATTGCCTGCTGACCGCGCTGGCTACTGCGGCGCTTGCCGCCTGCGGTGGCGGTGGCGGTGGCAGCTCACCCAGCGACGACCCTGCCCCTCCGCCGGCCGTGACCAGCAAGTTCACACAGAAGGCCGCCTGGACCTTCGCGCTGCCAGCCGCTGGCGAGTCGGTGTGCTATGACTTCGACGCCAGGGCCGCGGCCAATTGCACCGGTGCCACCTGGGACGTGAAAGTGGTGAGCGGCGGACGCTCGGCCGAGCTGTTCACCAACAGCGGCGCCAGCGGCAGCGGCGCAGGCGGAGCCTTCGGCGGGCCTTTCGTGCATACCTGGAGCGAGCTGCAGCGCTGGAACGATGCGCTGGTGGATCCCCAGGCCGGTGCCATTCCCGCCGCGCTGTACGCGCCCGACGCGGCGCGTGGCGTGTTCGGCGGCAGCAACTCCATCCAGAGTGCCGCGTTCGAGTACGACCTGAACGGCACACACCAGCTGCACCCCAACTTCCGCGTGTTCCTGATCACCACCAACAGTGCCTCGGCCGATATCGGTGGCGCGGCCGGTCCGGTGTTCGCGCTGCAGCTCACCGGCTACTACGGCGGGCCCACCGGTGCCGCCTCCGGGTGGCCGTCATTCCGCTGGATCGACACCGCCAACCCCGGGACCGTGCGCAAGGCCTCCGTGAATGCATCCGAAGGCTGGGTGTACTACGACCTGGCCAGCGGCAGCACGACCACCGCGTCCGGGTCATGGCATATCGCCTTCAACCGCTACAGCGTCAAGCTCAACGGCGGCGTGTCGGGCAAAGGCAATGTTGCCGGCTTCCTGGCCACAACGCCCGAAGGCTTCTATGGCGCCGACGGCACACCCGTGGTGGCCAAATTCAATGCCGTTGCCAATCTGGAAGCCACCCTGGCCGATCTGACCGGTTCGCTCACCGGACCGCGTACACCCAGCGCCTGGATCAAGGACGCGGTGGGCTCGCAACTGTCCCCGGCCTACACCGGCACCTATCCCGGGGCCTTGAACTACGGGTGGTACAGCTACTACCCCACCGAAGCGGCAGCCGCTGTCGTAGGCCTGGGTCAGCACCAGCTCAAGGCCCATCCCGACGCCGCCGCGCTGGTCAGGTCCGGCGAAGGCAACAGCTATGCGCGCATGCACCTGGCCGGCATCCAGTACGCCCCGGCCACGCCCGCGCACAGCGGCGCGCAGACCTGGACTTTCGAATTCGAGGTCCAGCCAGCCCCAGGCCGCTGATCCGCCCCGGCATCCACTGCCCCGTTCCCGCTGCCCGTTTTCCCTTTTTTCCACACCATGACCCCATCCGACACCCTGCGCACCCGCTTCGCCCAGGCCCGCGCCAGCGGCCTGCGTGCCAGAAACGCCGCCGAAGCCATTGGCGTGAGCGAAGGCCAAGCCATCGCTGCCCACGCCGGCCCGCACGATCAGCCCTTGCGCGCCGTGCCGCTGCGCACCGAATGGCTCGCCATCCTGCAGGCGCTGGAGTCCTGCGGCCCGGTGATGGCGCTGACGCGCAATGAATCGACCGTGCACGAGAAGACCGGCGTGTACCGGAATCTCTCCGCCACCGGCCCGGTCGGGCTGGCGGTGGGCGAGGACATCGACCTGCGGTTGTTCTTCATGCACTGGCATGCCGGCTTCGCGGTGACCGAGGTGGCCGTCGGCGCCGCAGCGCCAGCCGCCTTGAGCCTGCAGTTCTATGACGCCGCCGGTCTGGCCGTACACAAGGTGTTTTGCAAGAGCGCCAGCGACCGGCCTGCATTCGAGGCCGTGATGCAGCGTTTCGCGGCGCCCGAGCTGCAGCCGACTTTCGGCCTCCGCAAGCCCCGTCCCGCCCCGCTGCCCGATGGCGCCATCGACGCCGCAGCCTTCATCGATGCCTGGGGAGCCATGCAGGACACCCACGATTTCTTCGGACTGCTGCAGCAACACAAGGTGGAGCGCCAGCAGGGCTTGCGCCTTGCCCAGGGCCGCTTCACGCGCCGCGCCCCTGCCAGCGCCGTGCGCACGCTTTTGCAAGAAGCGTCCCGTGGCGGCGAGCCCATCATGGTCTTCGTCGGCAGCCCGGGCTGCATCCAGATCCACACCGGCCCCGTACGACGCGTGGAGCCGCGCGAAATCGCCGGCCAACCCTGGCTGAACGTGCTCGATCCCGGCTTCAACCTGCATCTGCGCGAGGACGCCATCGCCCAGGTCTGGGTGGTGTGCAAGCCGACCACGGACGGCACCGTGACCTCCCTCGAAGCCTTTGACCAGGAAGGCGAGCTGATCGCCATGTTCTTCGGCGCGCGCAAGCCGGGCGAAGCCGAGCGCGACGACTGGCGCGCCCTGGTCGCAAAGGCCGCGCCCGAAAGCGCCGCCGCCGAGGCGGCCTGAGCGTGGCGCGCCCTGTTGCCTTCTCGCGCCGTGCCGCGTTGCGCCAGGCAGGCGCACCCCTGGTGGCGGGCGCGCTGGGCGCGGCCGCTTGGCCGCTGCGCGCACAGCAGGCCGGGCCCGGCCTGCCGCGCCTGGTGACCATCGGCGGCGCCATCACCGAAGTGGTGTATGCCCTCGGCGCGCAGGCGCAGCTGGTGGGCAGCGACACCACCAGCCTGTACCCCGAAGCCGCGCAGCAGACCCCGAAGGTGGGCTATATGCGCCAGCTCTCGGCCGAGGGCGTGCTGTCACTGAAGCCCAACGCCGTCATCGCCACCAGCGAGGCCGGCCCGGCCGTGGTGCTGGAGCAGCTGCGCAGCGCCGGGGTCCATGTCACGCTGGTGCCTTCGCGCTATACCTGGCAGGACGTGGGCGCCAAGGTGCAGGCCGTGGGCCGCGCCGCGCGCCGCGAGCTGCAGGCGCGCGAGCTGCAGGCGCGTCTGGATGCCGAATGGGCGCAGGTGCAGGCCCGGGTGGCCGCCACGCGCACAACCCGGCTCCCGCGCGTGCTGTTCATCCTGGCACACGGAGCCACGCCGCAGGTGGCCGGACGCGATACCGCAGCGCACGCGCTGATCCAGTTCGCTGGCGGCGAGAACGCGCTCACCGGCTTTGCCGGGTACCGTCCCATGACCGCGGAGGCGCTGGCCAGCAGTGCCCCGGACTTCATCCTGGGCACCGCCCAGGGCATTGAGGCGCTGGGTGGGCCGGAGCGGTTCTGGCAGCGCCCGGAACTGGCGCTCACGCCCGCATACAGGAAACGCGCGCTGATCGCGCCGGACGCCTTGCTGCTGCTGGGCTTTGGCCCACGTCTGCCCGAGGCAGTGCGCGGCCTGCACCGGGGTTTTGCCGCATGAGCACTGCCGCTCCCCTGCGGCTGCGCGGCCGCGCCAGTGCCTGCGCTGACGCACCGCCCGGCGCACGCCTGGCGCCACGCACCGTGCTGGCGCTGGGCCTGCTCGCGCTGGCGCTGGCCTTCGTCGCCGCCGCCGCCAGCGGCGCCTACCCGATCGCCCCGGGCCAGCTGTTGCGGCTGCTGCTGGGCGGCGGCGCGGGCACGCCCGAACAGCTGGTGTTCTTCCACATCCGCCTGCCGCGCCTGGTGCTGGCAGTGGCAGCCGGAGGCGGGCTGGCACTGGCCGGAGCGCTGATGCAGGGGCTGTTTCGCAACCCGCTCGCCGATCCCGGGCTGGTTGGCATCAGCAGCGGCGCGGCGCTGGCCGCCGGCCTGGTCATCGTGCTGGGCCAGCATTGGGCGCCGGCGCTGCCGCACCTGCTGGGTAGCTGGACCCTGATGCTGGCCGCCTTCGGCGGCGCGCTGGCGGTGACGCTGCTGGTGTACCTGTTTGCGCAGGGGCCGCTGGGCACGCACATCGGCCTAATGCTGCTGGCCGGCGTGGCGGTGAACGCACTGGCCGGCGCAGCGCTGGGCTACCTGAACTTCATCGCCACGGACGAGCAGCTGCGCAACATCCAGTTCTGGCTGCTGGGCAGCCTGGGCGGGGCGCGCTGGAGCGCAGTGGCTCTGGTGGGCACGTTGGTGGCGCTGGCCGGCATGGCGGCGCTGGCTTGCGCGCGCCCGCTCAACGCCATTGCTCTGGGCGAGGCGCAGGCCGCGCTGCTGGGCGTCAACGTCGAGCGCACCAAGCGCACGGCGGTCGTCACCGCCGCGCTGGCGGTGGGCGCCGTCACCGCCACCACCGGCATCATCGGCTTCGTCGGGCTGGTGGCGCCGCACTGGGTACGCCTCGTCGCTGGACCCGACCACCGCGTGGTGCTGCCCGGCGCAGCACTTGTGGGCGGGGCGCTGGTGCTGGCCGCCGACGCGCTGGCGCGCACCGCGGTACAGCCGGCCGAGCTGCCGCTGGGCGTACTCACGGCATTTATCGGCGGGCCGATGTTCCTGGCCATGCTGCGCCGTTTCAAGGGACGTGTATGACGCTGCAATGCCGTGAGGCCCACGTGCGCGCTGGCGGGCGCAGCCTGCTCGACGATGTTTCGGCCACCCTCGCGCCTGAGCGCCTGACGGTCATCCTGGGCCCCAACGGCGCGGGCAAATCCACGCTGCTGTCGCTCCTGGCTGGCGCGCGCGAGCCCGACGCGGGCGATGTGCTTCTGGACGCACGCCCCCTGCCCGCCTGGGGCGCACCGGCCCTGGCGCTGCGCCGCGCGGTGGTGCCGCAGGAAGGAGCGATGGCGTTTGACTTCACCGTGCGCGAGGTGGCAGAGCTGGGCCGCTACCCGCACCGGCGCAGCCCGGCGCCGGACGAGGCGGGCGTGGTGCTGCAGGCGCTGGCGGCCACCGGCGTGGCGCCGCTGGCGCCGCGCGTGTTCAACACCCTCTCGGGCGGCGAGAAAGCGCGCGTGCATCTGGCACGGGCGCTGGCGCAGGTCTGGTCGCCTTTGCCAGACGGGGCTGCGCGCTGGCTGCTGCTGGACGAGCCCACCGCCGCGCTGGACCTGGCGCACCAGCACGGCACACTGCGCCTGCTGCGCCAGTGGGCGCATGGCGCAGGCTGTGGCGTGGTGGCCGTACTGCACGACCTGAACCTTGCGCTGCGCTATGCCGACGACGTGCTGCTGCTGGCGGGCGGGCGCATCGAATGCTTGGGCCCCGCGCGGGAGGTGCTCACGCCCGAGCGCATCGGTCAAACCTGGGGCGTGGACTGCACCGCCGTGAATGAGCCGGGGCAGGCGCTGCAATACCTGTTCGGCTGAAGACACGGGCGAAGACGATCGACGCTATACAAAGATGAGCTGCAAGCGGTTGGTAGACGGCGCTTTCAATGTTGTTCATGTCTGAAAGCACTGTGGATCAAAGGCTTGCAGCTATCTTTTTTTCAGGGCGTGTCAGCCACAGCAGAGCACACCAGCTGGTGACGGCCAGCGCCGCCAGCCACAGCAGCGGCTGCGCCGCCGCCGCCAGCGGCGCGCCCGCCTGGTTCAGCCGCAGCGAGGCCTGGATGCCCGCCGTGCTGGGCGAGAGCCAGCGCAGCCAGGCCAGCGGCTCGGGCAGCGCCTCGGCCGGCCAGGTGAAGCCGCCGAGAAACGCCAGCGGAATGGAGGTGAACATCAGCACCTGCAGCGCGCGCTCGCGCTCGGCCAGCCACCAGCCCACCAGGCAGCCCGTGCCCGCCACCGCCGGCGAGAACACCGCCAGCAGCACCAGCGCCCCGGCCGGGTTGCCGCCGCGCGGGTAGTCCTGCAGCACGAAGATCCAGCCGAAATAGAACAGCCCCGCCAGCCAGCCTGGCGTGCACAGCGCCAGCAATCGCGCCAGCCACAGCCGGGCACCGGCCTGCGCCTGCCCGCCCTCGCGCAAGGTGCCCACCAGCATGGCGCTGCCCATCAGCAGCGTCTGCTGCAGGATCAGGATGGCCACCGCGGCGACGACAAAGCTGCCGTAACCCTCGGTCGGGTTGAACAGCGCCACCGCCTGCAGGTTGACCGGCGAGCGGCTGGCCGCGGCCTGCCCGGCGCTCTGCCCGCTCGCCTGCAGGCGCCGAATCTGCACGCCCGCCGACACCGTGCCGAAGGCCTCGGCAAAGCCGTACTGCACCTGCTTGGCGGCCAGCGGATAGGCGCCGTTGGCATAGACCGGCACCACCGCCTCGGCGGCGTGCAGCACGTCGCGCTTGAAGTCGCGCGGGATCAGCGCGTAGCCTTCGACCCGCCCTGCCAGCAGCGCCGCGCGCGCCTGGCCCTCGTCGGGCGTGACCAGCACCAGTTCGATGCGGGGGCTGGCCTGGGCAAAGCGCAGCATCTGGCGCGACAGGCTGGAGGCGTCCTGCACCACCACGGCCACCGGCACGCGCTGCACCACCTGGGGCGCATAGAACCAGGGATAGAAAAAACCGTAGAGCACCGGCGCGCCCAGCAGCAGCAGCGCCACGCCCTTGTCGCGCAGCAGCGCGGCCAGGCTAGCCAGCCACAGGCCCAGCAGGGTGGGCCGGTGCCCGGCCATCTAGCGCGTCCCCCAGGCTTGCGGCATGCCCCAGGCGCGCAGCAGCGCGACCGTGGCCAGCGCCAGCAGCACCAGCGTGGCCAGCAGCAGGCCCGCCACCACGGGCAGCGTCTGCAGGGGCGGCGCGCCCATCTGCCACTGCTCGAGCTGCAGCCGCGCGTAGTGCGTATAGGGCATGGCCTCGGCCCAGGTGCGCGCACTGCCGCTCATGGCCAGCAGCGGGAAGCCCACGCCGCTGAAGGCAAAGGCCGGCGCCGACAGCAGCCCCGCGCCCGACAGCGCCTTGCGCAGCGACAGGGTCGCGCCCGCCAGCAGCGCCCCGGCCGCCAGGCTCACGGCCAGCAGCAGAAGCAGGCCGAGCGCAATCCAGGCGAAGGAGCCCGCCACCGCCCAGCCGCGCAGCTGCGACAGATAGACCAGGGCGGCCATGCCGCACAGCCACAGCGAGACCAGCGGCAGCGCCAGCTTGCCCAGGAGCGCCGCCAGCACCTGCGCCAGGCCCGGCCGGCTGCGGCCGGCCAGCGCAGCGGCGCCCTGCCCGGGCGCGGCCTGCGGCGGCGCGCCGCCCGGGGCCACCCGCCCCAGCCACTGCCCCAGCGTGCGGTCGCGCAGCTCGCGCCCCACACTCCACGCCCCCGCCGTCATGGCCAGGATGTGCAGCAGCGCGGGCAGCAGCGTCGCGGCCAGGAACTGCTCGTAGTTGGTCGAGACATTGAACAGCGCCACCAGCTGCGTGCGGATCGGCTCCTGGCGCACTTCGAGCACCTGCGCCGGAGTGCCGCGCCTGGCGGCGGCCTGCATCTGGACGCCGGCCGACAGCGTGCCCACCACCTGGCGCACGTCGCGCTGCACCAGGCTGGAGGCCGTGGACAGCTGCGCGTTGTGCAGCAGCGTGACGCTGGCCGCGCCGCCCTGCTGCACGTCGCGCGCGAAGTGCGGCGGGATGTGCACCACGCCATAGACCTCCATGCGCTGCAGCAGCTCCTGCGCCTCGGCGCGGCTGAGCACCTGGGCGCGCACCGACAGGCCGGGCGTGGCCTGCAGCATGCGCACCAGCTGGCGCGACAGGCTGGAGCCGTCCTCGCTCCAGACGGCGATCGGCAGGCCGTAGGGCTGGCCGGCCGAGAAGATCCAGCACAGCAGCGCCACGGCCAGCAGCGGCACCCAGCTCAGCATGGCCGCGTCGCGCGGGCACGCGCGCAGCAGGCGCCACTCGCGCAGCGCGCTGGCGCGCAGTGCGCTCACACCGCGCCCCCGACAACGACGCTCATGCCAGGGCGGGCGCCCTCGATGGGTGCCACGGGCCGGGCGCGCACCTCGAAGGTGCGGGCATCGAAGCCCTGGCTGCCGCGCGTGGCGCGCCAGGTGGCGAAATCGGGCAGCACGCCCTGCCAGTACACCTCGAACTCGGCCGTGCGGTCCGCCAGCGCCGGCAGCCGTCCGGTGAAACGCCGGCCCATGGCAAAGCGCGGCAGGTCGTCCTCGCGCACGTTCAGCACCAGCCACTGGTCCTGCAGGTCCACCACCGTCACCACGGCCACGCCCTGCGGGGACAGCTCGCCCACGCGCGCCAGCACCTTGGCGACTTCGCCGGCCACCGGGCTGCGCAGCTGGGTCTCGGCCTGCGCGGCCTGCACTTCGGCGATGGCACCGGCGGCGCGGCGCGTCTGGGCGTCGGCGGCCGAGCGGTCCTCGACGCGCGCGCCGCTGGCAGCCATCTCGTACTGCGCGCGTGCGGCCTGGGCCTGGGCCTGGGCGGCGCGGGCGTTGATCTGCGCCTCGTCGCGCTTTTGCGCAGCCACCAGGCCCTGCGCGTACAGGCTTTGCACGCGCTGCCAGGAGGTCTGGGCCAAGTCGGCCGCGGCCTGGGCGCGCTGCCAGGCGAGGCGCGCCATCTGCACCTCCTCGGGCCGGGCGCCGCGCGCGGCCTTGTCGGCCTGCGCCTGGGCGGCATCGCGCGCGGCCTCGGCCTGGGCCAGCTTGGCGCGCACCTCGGGGCTGTCGAGCTCGACCAGCAGGGCGCCGGCCTCGATCTGCTGGCCCTCCATGACATGCACCTGGGTGATGCGCGCCGGCACCTTGCCGGCCACGTCGGTCTCGCGCGCCTCCATCTGGCCCTGGAAGTACGGCGCGGGCGGCTGCGAGGCGCGCCAGAAGCCCCAGGCAACGAAGGCCAGCAGCAGCGCACCGATCAGCAGCACCCCCCAGGGCGGGCGCGGGCGCGGCGGCGGCACGGGCTGCGCCGGGGGCACGGGGGGCTGGGATGCGCGCGATGGCGCCGGGGGCGTGGTGCTCATGGTGACTGGGTAGGGATCTGAATGTCGGCCTGCGCCATATGGCGCTCGAAGTCTCCCGCCCGGCCACCAGCCTCCAGCAGCGCGGCCAGGGCCTGCACGTACTGGTTGGCGGTCTGGGCGCGCTCGGTCTGCACGCGGGCCAGGTTCAGGCGCGCGTCGATCAGCTCCAGCGGCGTGCCCGTGCCTTCCTTCAGCGCGGCGCTGCGCAGGCGCAGCAGCTCGCGCGCCAGGTCTTCCTGGGCCTGCTGGGCCAGGTACTGGGTGCGCGCCTGCTCGACGGCCAGCCAGTGCTTCTCGACCAGCAGGGCGATGTCGGACAGGGCCTGCTGCTCGGTCTGGTCGGCCTGGTCAAGCTGCTTTTGCGTGGCGGCGGCCAGCAGGTCGCGGTCCACGCTGTCCCACAGGGTGTAGCGCACGGCCAGACCCGCCACCCAGTTGGGCTTGCCCTGCGTGGTCAGCTCGTGCAGGCCAAAGCCCAGCACCTGCGGGCGGCGCAGCGCCTCCTGCGCGTCGTGCAGGGCGCCGGCCTGGCGGCGCTTGGCCTGCACCTTGGCCAGCCCCGGGTGCTGCTGCTGGGCCTGGGCGATGAAGTCGCTCAGGGGCGCAAGCGGACGGGTGCTGACGAACAGGGAGTTGCTCGGCTGCAGCAACGCCGGGCTCTTGATGGTGCGCGCCAGCGCCGTGGCGGCCAGGCGCGCGTCGTCGCCTGCCTTGCGCGCCTGCTGCTCGGCGTCGGCCAGCGCGGCGCGCGCCTGCAGGCGCTCGAGCTCGGAGATCACGCCCGCCTGCAGCATGCGGTCGGCGGCGTCGGCGTGCTCGCGCACGCCGGCCAGCGCCTGGCGGCGCAGCTCGGCCGCGCGCGCGGCCAGCTGGGCGCCGAAGTAGCGCTGCACCAGCAGCGTGTCCTGGCTGCCCTCGGTGCCGCTGGCGTCCGCCTGGGCCTCGTCGGCCTGAGCATCGAGCCCATCCCGCACCGCGTCCCCCAGGCCACCCGTGTAGAGGGGCCACATCAGCGACATGCTGGCCGAGGCACGGCTGGCCTCGCGCTGCAGGTGCACGCTGGACGGCAGCTGCGGCAGGCGCCCGCCGATGGCGCTGCCCAGCTGCGGCGGCAGCAGCTCCAGGATGTTGCTCAAGGTGTGGCGCGCCGGGTCCAGGCTGACGTCGGCGCTGACCGAGTAGTGATAGGCCATGCCAGTGACGGCCACCGTGGGCCCGCCCAGGCCCTGCATGGCCTGGCGGCGCAAGCGGGCGCTCTCGACCTCGCTGGTGGCGGCGCCCAGGCGGTCGGAGCGCGCCAGCAGCCACTGTCGGGCCTGGGCAAAGCTGATCGGCTGGGAGCCCGGGGACAGTGCGGGTTCGGGTACGGACGACGTCGTGCGGGCCGGCTGGCTGGGCGCGGCGCCGGCCAATGCGGGCAGCAACAGCGCCAGGACGGCGCTGCAGCGATGAAAGAGGGGGCGGTGGGACACGGGCGGCCTGGGCGGGAACCTGAGCGTTGCATTGTGCCCAAACTGCGCGCCCGGACTGCGAGCCTTTGGGGTTTCAAATGAAAACGCCGTTTCCCTTTGCCAGTCCTTGGGTTATAGCTATTTTTTCGATAGCCCGGGTGCTGAGCATAAAATCCGGCATCCTCCAATCCACCGCCCCAGCCGGCATCCCGCGGGATGCCGTTTTTCATTGCCATGAGCGATTCCCACACCCCCGCGCAACCCGGCCTTGCCAGCCTGTCCAAGTCCTTCGAGCCCGCCGCGCTGGAGGCGCACTGGGGGCCGGAGTGGGAGCGCCGCGGCTACGGCCGCGCCGGCATGCGCGGCACGGGCCAGGCGGATGCCGCCCAGCCGTCGTTCGCCATCCAGCTGCCGCCGCCCAACGTGACCGGCACGCTGCACATGGGCCACGC
>NZ_DAMCAM010000008.1:0-67606 GCF_032059615.1 Melaminivora sp.
CTTGCGCATGGCCCAGGGGCGGATCTGGTGGTGCAGCGGCAGGTAGTAGTACTCGTCCTTGACCAGCTGCAGCGCGTCGTGGATCAGCTGGTCGCGCCGGGCCTGGTCCATCTCCACCTTGATCTGGCCGATCATCTCGTCGAGCTTGGGGTCGGAGAAGCGCCCGCCGTTATAGACGCCGGCCGCCGTCTTGCCCTGCTTGGTGGACATGAGCGAGTCGAGCGTGTAGAGCGAGTCGAACGTCGCCACGCCCCAGCCGAACAGGAAGGCGTTGACGTCGTTGTTCATCACCCGCGTGACGAACTGCGCCATGGGCGCGGCCGACAGCTGGGTCTTGACGCCGATGCGCGTCCACATGGCGGTGACGGCCTGGCAGATGGCCTCGTCGTTGACGTAGCGGTCATTGGGGCACTCGAGCTTGATCGAGAAGCCGTTGGGGTAGCCCGCGTCGGCCAGCAGTTTCTTGGCGCCCTCCACGTCGTACCTGGCAGCGCGCTCGTCGAGCTGCTTGGTCCAGCCATGCACCGAGGGCGCGACCATGACGCCGGCGGGCACGGACAGGCCACGCATGGTGTTCTTGTGCAGGCCCGCCGAGTCGATGGCCTGGTACAGCGCCTGGCGCACGCGCTTGTCCTTGAGCGGGTTCTTGCCCGGCGTGCCGGCGCCCGGCAGCTCGTCGCGGAACTGGTCCAGGCCCAGGTAGATGGTGCGGTTCTCGGCGCCCTCGATCAGCCGCAGGTCGGGCGTGTTCTTCATGCGCGCCAGGTCTTGCGGCGGGGGGTCGGGCACGAAGTCCACCTGGCCGGAGACCAGCGCTGCCGTGCGCGTGGCCGCCGACTTGATGGGCGTGAAAACGACCTCGTCGATGTTGCCGCGCGGCTTGTCCCACCAGTCGGGGTTCTTCTTGAGCGTGACCTTGACGTCGGGCTGCCAGCCGACCAGCTTGAAGGGCCCGGTGCCGTTGGCGTTGCGCGAGGCGTAGTTTTCTTCCTTGCCGCCGTAGTCCTGCGACTTGACCGAGTTGTTCTTCTCGGCCCAGGCCTTGTTCATGATGCGCGCCTCGGTCAGCTCGCGCAGCAGGATGGGGTTGGGGCCCTTAAGGATCAAGTCCACCGTGTGGTCGTCCACTTTTTTGGCTTCCTTGACACCCTGCACGGCGCTCATCATGTTGGACGGCGGTGTGGCGGCGCGGGTGATGGAGAACACCACGTCGTCGGCGGTAAAGGGCGAGCCGTCGTGGAACTTCACGCCCTTGCGCAGCGTGAAGCGCACCTGCGTGGGGCTGATCTGCTCCCACTTGGTGGCCAGCGCCGGCTCGATCTGGAACTTGTCGTCGTAGCGCACCAGGCTCTCGTACACCTGCTGCAGGAAGGCGTGCGTGGTCTGGTGGTTCTGCGCGTGCGGGTCCACCGTCAGGATGTCGTTGGCACCGGCCCAGCGCAGCGTGGCGGCGTTGGCCGCGCCGAAAGCCAGGGCGGCAGCGCCGGCCAGCAGGGCCAGGCGGAAGGTCTTGCGTTGCACCGTCATGGGGATCTGTCTCCTTGCAGGCATCGTGGTTGTGGTGGCGCATCCTAACCAAAACGACGACGGCCGCTGGGTGCGGCCGTCGTCGGGGTTTTCCTCGGTGGGCGGTGCCCCGCTGCCGGGGCGCCCGCACCTTCAGCGGAACTTGGGCAGGTTGAACTGCGGCGGCACGCCCATGCGGCGGTTGATGATCCACTGCTGGGCGATCGACAGCAGGTTGTTGGTGAGCCAGTACAGCACCAGGCCGGCGGGGAAGAAGAAGAACATCACGCTGAAGACCAGCGGCATGATCCACATCATCTTGGCCTGCATGGGGTCGGGCGGGGCGGGGTTGAGCGCCGTCTGCAGGAGCGACGACAGCGCCATCAGCACCGGCAGGATGAAGAACGGGTCGGGCGAGGACAGGTCATGGATCCAGCCGATCCAGGGCGCGCCGCGCATCTCCACGCTCGACAGCAGCACCCAGTACAGCGCAATGAACACGGGGATCTGCACCATGATGGGCAGGCAGCCGCCCATGGGGTTCACTTTTTCCTCGCGGTAGATGCGCATCATCTCCTGCTGCATCTGCTGGGGCTTGTCCTTGAGACGCTCGCGCATCTCCTGGATGCGCGGGTTGATGGCCTTCATCTTGGCCATGCTGGAGTAGGCCTTGGCGTTGAGCCAGTAGAACGCCACCTTCAGCAGCACCACCAGCGCGACGATGGACCAGCCCCAGTTGGCGATCACCTTGTGCAGCTGGTCGAGCAGCCAGTACAGGGGCTTGGCCAGGATGGTCAGCCAGCCGTAGTCCTTGACGAGTTCCAGGCCGGGGGCAAGCTTTTCCAGCAGCGTCTCGATCTGCGGGCCGGCGAACAGGCGCGCCTCCAGGGCCTTGGCCTGGCCGGGGGCGATCTCGCCCAGCGGCGTGATCATGCCGACCGAGTACAGGTTGGCGTCCACCTTGCGCACGAACAGGTCGCGCTGCACGCCCTCGGCCAGCAGCCAGGCCGTGGCGAAGTAGTGCTGCACCATGGCGACATAGCCGTTGGTGCTGCTCTTGTCGATGTCGGCCTTGCCGTTCTCGATGTCCTTGAAATCGACCTTGTGGTACTTCTTGGCCTCGGTATAGACGGCCGGGCCGGTGAAGGTGGAGTAGAAGGTCGATTCACCCGGCGGCTTGTTGCCATCGCGCACCAGCTGCAGGTACAGCTGCGGCGAGACCGGCGTGCTGCCGGTGTTGACCACCTCGTGGCGCACGCCGATGTCATAAGCGCCGCGCTTGACAGTCCAGGTCTTGACCAGCTTCACGCCGCCCAGGTCGGGCGACTCGAAGCGCAGCTCCAGCGCCTCGCTGCCCTCGGCCAGCGTGCGCGGGCCGGGCACGGCCGTCATGGGCGTCTTGTGCGTGGGAAAGCTGCCGCCGATCAGGCCGGTCTGCGCCACATAGACGCGGCGCGCGCTCTCGTCGAGCAGCACGAAGGGCTGGCCCGCGTCCTGCGACTCGGGGTAGCGCAGCAGCTCGCCATGCACCAGCGAGCCGCCTTCGCTGTCGAACGCCAGGCGCAGCACGTCGGTGGTGATGGTGACGCGCTCGCGCGGGGCGGCGGCCGGGGCCGGTGCCTCGGCGGCGCCTGTGGGCGGCTGGGCGGCGCCGCCGCTGGCCACCGGCACGCTGGAGGGGCTGGTCGCAGCCGGCTGGGCGGGCGCCGGGCCTGCGACGGCCTCGGTCTGCGCTGGCGGGCTGGGGAAGAAGGTGGCCTGTTTGCCGTTGTGGATCTGCCACTTGTCCCACAGCAACACCATGGAAAAGCCAAAGATCACCCACAGGATGGTGCGGCGGATGTCGTTCATGGAGAGGTCTTGTCCAAAGAGGAGGAAGTGGACGGGGCGACGAGCCGCGACAGCAGCCCGAAGGCGCGCGGCGCCTGCCCGGGCACGGGGTCGTGCCCGCCCGGGCACCACGGATGGCAGCGCGCCAGGCGGCGCAGCGTGAGGTAGCTGCCGGCGGCCGCGCCGTGCTGCTCGAGCGCGCCGATGGCGTAGAGCGAGCAGGTCGGCTCGAACCGGCAGGACGCGCCCAGCCAGGGGCTGAGCAGCAGCCGGTAGCCGCGCACCAGGGCGATCAGCAGGCGGCGCATCATGGGGCGGGCGCCTCGCGCTGGCGCGTGGCACGCGCGAACAGCTGCTCGAGCTCGGCGCGCACGGCGCGCTTGAGCGCCTCGGAGCTGGCGCTGACGAACTGGCCGCGGTCGAAGGTGGCGCGCAGGCGCACCACGTGGGCGGCCTGCACCGGCAGGCGTGCGCCGTGCTCGTGCGCGACGGCCCGGATCTGGCGCTTGATGGCGTTGCGCGTGACGGCGCGGCGCGCCCAGCGCTTGGGCACCATGGCACCCAGCCAGGGCGCGGCGGCCGTGCCGGCAGGCAGCAGGAACAGGGGGTGGAGCGGGGGCTGCGGCGCGCCGGCATCTCCGCCGGACGGCGCCTCGAGCGGCGCGTCAGCGTTCAGCATCAGGCGGTGCAGCGCAAAGTGCGCGGTGCGCGCGACCGTGCCGCCCGCCAATACCGCCTGGAACTGGGGACGGGTCTTGAGCCGGTGCATGACGACGCTGCCGCACGCCCAGGCCGGGCAACCGACGCGTGCAGCCTGTGGCCTCAGACGGCCAGGCGCTTGCGGCCCTTGGCGCGGCGGGCGTTGATGACGGCGCGGCCGCCGCGCGTCTTCATGCGCACCAGGAAACCGTGGGTGCGGGCGCGACGCGTCTTGGAAGGCTGGTAGGTACGTTTCATGATGGTTCTCGGTCCGTGAAGGGTTCAGTGGCCCCAAGCGCATCTCAGGGAAACCCGCAATTATTGCAGCCCCGCGCCGCCCTGGCAATGCCCCGCAGCGGGCAAGGCCCTCTACAGAGCCCGTCCCGCCTTGTGGATAACCTATTGACAAGCTAGAATTGCCGGCTGCGCGACGTTCCTCCTATCCACAACTACAACCACTTCAATGTCCGAGGAACCCCTGTCCTCCCCCGACCCCTTCGATGACGCCAGCGCCGGTCTGGGCCTGTGGCAGGCCTGCGCCGAGCAGCTCGCCCAGGAGCTGCCCGAGCAGCAGTTCAACACCTGGATCAAGCCGCTGGCAGCACAGGTCTCGCCCGATTTTTCCAAGGTCACCCTGCTGGTGGCCAACCGCTTCAAGCTCGACTGGATCCGCTCGCAATATGCCGGCCGCATCGCCGCGCTGCTCGAGGAGCTCTACGGCCAGCCCGTGACGCTGGAACTGGCCCTTGCCCAGAGGGAAGCGGTGGTGCGCACGCACGTGCGCCCGAGCGCCCCCGCACCCGCCCTGTCCAGCGAGGCGGCGCCCGCGCCGCTGGCGGCCGACGACGCCATGGGCGGGGGGTTCCGCTCCCGGCTCAACCCGGCGCTCACCTTCGAGACCCTGGTCGAGGGCACGGCCAACCGCATGGCGCGCTCGGCCGCCATGCACGTGGCGGGCTCGCCCGGGCACCTGTACAACCCGCTGTTCATCTACGGCGGCGTGGGCCTGGGCAAGACCCACCTGGTGCACGCGGTGGGCAACCGGCTGCTGCAGGACCGCGCGGACGCCAAAGTTCTCTACATCCACGCCGAGCAGTTCGTCTCGGATGTGGTCAAGTCGTACCAAAGGCGCACCTTCGACGATTTCAAGGCGCGCTACCACTCGCTGGATCTGCTGCTGATCGACGACGTGCAGTTCTTCGCCAACAAGGACCGCACGCAGGAGGAGTTCTTCAACGCCTTCGAGGCGCTGCTGGCCAAGAAGAGCCACATCGTGATGACGTCGGACACCTACCCGAAGGGCCTGGCCAACATCCACGAGCGCCTGGTCTCGCGCTTCGACTCGGGCCTGACCGTGGCGATTGAGCCGCCCGAGCTGGAGATGCGCGTGGCGATCCTGATCAACAAGGCCCAGGTCGAGGGCGCCGGCATGCCCGAGGAGGTGGCGTTCTTCGTCGCCAAGAACGTGCGCTCCAACGTGCGCGAGCTCGAAGGGGCGCTGCGCAAGATCCTGGCGTACTCGCGCTTCAACCAGAAGGAAGTGTCGATCCAGCTGGCGCGGGAAGCCCTGCGCGACCTGCTCTCGATCCAGAACCGCCAGATCAGCGTCGAGAACATCCAGAAGACGGTGGCCGACTACTACAAGATCAAGGTCGCCGACATGTACAGCAAGAAGCGCCCGGCCAGCATTGCCCGACCGCGCCAGATCGCCATGTACCTGGCCAAGGAACTCACGCAAAAAAGCCTGCCCGAGATCGGCGAACTCTTTGGCGGGCGCGACCACACCACGGTGCTGCACGCGGTGCGCAAGATCGGCGCCGAGCGCCAGCAGCTCACCGAGCTCAACCAGCAGCTGCACGTGCTCGAGCAGACCCTCAAGGGCTGATCCGCCATGCGCTGGCGGGCCATGGTTCAAAGGCAAAATGGCGCGTTGTCCGGCCAGCCGAGGCCGGGCCCACGCAGCACCACACCATCCCCTCCAAGGTTGATGACATGAATGTCCTGAAGGCTTCCCAAAACGAGGTTCTGGCCGTCCTGCAGGCGGTGTCCGGCATCGTCGAGCGCCGCCACACCCTGCCCATCCTGGCCAACGTGCTGATCCGCAAGACCGGCAATGCCCTGCAGTTCACCACCAGCGACCTGGAGATCCAGATCCGCACCACCGCCGAGCTGGGGGGCGACGCCGGCGACTTCGCCACCACCGTAGGCGCGCGCAAGCTGATTGACATCCTGAAGACCATGCCGGCCGACCAGACCGTGAGCCTGGAGTCGAGCCAGAACAAGCTGATCCTCAAGGGCGGCAAGAGCCGCTTCACGCTCACCAGCCTGCCGGCCGATGACTTCCCCCTGGTGCAGGAGGCGGCCAACTTCGGCCCAGCCTTCAGCGTGCCGCAGAAGGTGCTCAAGGGCCTGATGCAGCAGGTCTCGTTCGCCATGGCGGTGCAGGACATCCGCTACTACCTGAACGGCATCCTGTTCGTCGCCGAGGGCAACACCCTGAGCCTGGTCGCCACCGACGGGCACCGCCTGGCGTTCGCCAGCAGCCAGTTGGAGGTCGAGGTGCCCAAGCAGGAGGTCATCCTGCCGCGCAAGACGGTGCTGGAGCTGCAGCGCCTGCTCTCGGACGGCGACGGCAACATCGAGATGCGCTTTGCCGGCAACCAGGCGCGCTTTGGCTTCGGCGGCATGGAGTTCGTCACGAAGCTGGTCGAAGGCAAGTTCCCCGACTACAACCGCGTCATTCCGCGCAACCACCACAACAGCGTGACGCTGGGGCGCGCGCCGCTGCTGGCCAGCCTGCAGCGCACGGCCATCATGACCAGCGACAAGTTCAAGGGCGTGCGCCTGAACATCGAGCCGGGCTCGCTGCGCGTGGCCAGCAACAACGCCGAGCAGGAGGAAGCCATCGACGAGCTCGACATCGACTACGGCGGCGACACCATCGAGATCGGCTTCAACGTCACCTACCTGATCGACGTGCTCGCCAACATGGGCCAGGACATGGTGAAGATCGACCTGCAGGACGGCAACAGTTCGGCGCTCGTCACCATCCCCGACGACGACCGCTTCAAGTACGTCGTGATGCCCATGCGCATCTGAAGCGCAACACCATTTTTGATAGCTGTCAGCCCAGCCCCCAGGCGGGCTGGCAGCCTGTTTGATTCCAGAAGGCCGCCCTTTCATGACCGCAGAGCAAACGCACAGCGCACCCGACGAGCCCCTGTTCGGCGCCGACGAGACGCCCCCGACGGCGATCGCCGCACCCAGCGAGGGCTATGGCGAAGGCGCCATCCAGATCCTGGAGGGCCTGGAGGCGGTGAGAAAACGCCCGGGCATGTACATCGGCGACACCAGCGACGGCACGGGCCTGCACCATCTGGTCTTCGAGGTGGTGGACAACTCCATCGACGAGGCGCTGGCCGGGCACTGCGACGACATCCTGGTGACCATCCACTCGGACAACTCGATCTCGGTGCTGGACAATGGCCGCGGCATCCCGACCGGGGTGAAGATGGACGACAAGCACGAGCCCAAGCGCTCGGCCGCCGAGATCGCGCTGACCGAGCTGCACGCCGGCGGCAAGTTCAACCAGAACAGCTACAAGGTCTCGGGTGGCCTGCACGGCGTGGGCGTGTCGTGCGTGAATGCCCTCTCGAAGACGCTGCGCCTGACGGTGCGCCGCGACGGCCAGACGCACCAGCTCGACTTCTCGCGCGGCGCGGTGCAGAACCGCCTGATCGAAGAGGTCGATGGCGCTGAGGTCTCGCCCATGCGCGTCGTCGGGCCCACCGAAAAGCGCGGCACTGAGGTGCGTTTTCTGCCCGACACCGAAATCTTCAAGGAAAACAGCGACTTCCACTACGAGATCCTGGCCAAGCGCCTGCGCGAGCTGTCCTTCCTGAACAATGGCGTGCGCATCCGCCTGATGGACGAGCGCACCGGCAAGGAGGATGACTTCTCGGGCGCGGGCGGCGTGAAGGGCTTTGTCGAGTTCATCAACGGCACCAAGAAGGTGCTGCACCCCACGCCCTTCCACGCCACCGGCAGCCGCCCGGCCGAGACCTACGGCGGCATCCCCGGCACCGAGATCGGCGTCGAGGTGGCCATGCAGTGGAACGACGGCTACAACGAGCAGGTCCTCTGCTTCACCAACAACATCCCGCAGCGCGACGGCGGCACGCACCTGACCGGCCTGCGCGCGGCCATGACGCGGGTGATCGGCAAGTACATCGAGCAGAACGAGCTGGCCAAGAAGGCCAAGGTCGAGGTCACGGGCGACGACATGCGCGAGGGCCTGTGCGCCGTGCTGTCGGTGAAAGTGCCCGAGCCCAAGTTCAGCAGCCAGACCAAGGACAAGCTGGTCTCGAGCGAAGTGCGCGCGCCGGTCGAGGACATCGTCGGCAAGCTGCTGGCGGAGTACCTGGAGGAAAAGCCCCAGGACGCCAAGATCCTGTGCGGCAAGATTGTCGAGGCGGCCCGTGCCCGCGAGGCCGCGCGCAAGGCGCGCGAGATGACGCGCAGGAAGGGCGTGCTGGACGGCATGGGCCTGCCCGGCAAGCTGGCCGACTGCCAGGAGAAAGACCCGGCGCTGTGCGAGATCTACATCGTCGAGGGCGACTCCGCCGGCGGCTCTGCCAAGCAGGGGCGCGACCGCAAGTTCCAGGCCATCCTGCCGCTGCGCGGCAAGATCCTGAACGTGGAGAAGGCGCGCTATGAAAAGCTCCTCTCCAGCCAGGAGATCATCACGCTGATCACCGCTTTAGGCACCGGCATCGGCAAGACCAACGAGGATGACTTCAGCGGCAAGGGCAAGAGCGGCGCCGACGACTTCGACGTCGCCCGGCTGCGCTACCACCGCATCATCATCATGACCGACGCGGACGTGGACGGCGCCCACATCCGCACGCTGCTGCTGACCTTCTTCTACCGCCAGATGCCCGAGCTGGTCGAGCGCGGCCACATCTACATCGCCCAGCCGCCGCTGTACAAGGTCAAGAACGGCAAGGAAGAGCTGTACCTCAAGGACGCCGCGGCGCTGGACCAGTTCCTGCTGCGCGTGGCGCTCAAGGACGCGGCCGTGCACACCGCGGGCGAGGCCGGCAGCCGCGTCATCGCCGGCGACGAGCTGGCGGGGCTTGCGCAGCTGCACCAGCGTGCCGAGCACATCATCGAGCGCCTGTCGGCCTTCATGGACCAGGAGGCGCTGCGCGCCATCGCCGATGGCGTGGCCATCGAGCTGGACACGGTCGAGCAGGCCGAGGCCAGCGCCGCGCGCCTGCAGGCCTGGTTGCGCGAACGCGGCAGCGCCGGCGTGCCGGCCGAGGTGGCGGGCGAGTTCGACACGCGCAGCGACAAGCCGGTGCTGCGCATCAGCCGCCACCACCACGGCAACGTGAAAAGCAGCCTGATCACGCAGGACTTCGTCGCCGGCGCCGACTACGCCGCCCTGGCCGAGGCCGCCGAGAGCTTCCGCGGCCTGATCCAGGAGGGCGCGCGCGCCACGCGCGGCGAGGGCGAGCGCCAGCGCGAGGAGAAGGTGGGCGATTTCCGCCAGGCCATGCAGTGGCTGATCCGCGAGGCCGAGCGCACCACCGCGCGCCAGCGCTACAAGGGGCTGGGCGAGATGAACCCCGAGCAGCTGTGGGAGACCACCATGGACCCGGAGGTGCGGCGCCTGCTGCGCGTGCAGATCGACGACGCCATCGAGGCCGACCGCGTCTTCACCATGCTCATGGGCGACGAGGTCGAGCCGCGGCGCGACTTTATCGAAACCAATGCGCTCAGGGCTGGGAACATCGACGTGTGACCTACAGTGTAGGTAGACGCATAAGCTGAGAAAAAAGACCCATAAGTTGAGAAATTTATGGGTCTTTTGTGTTGGGCTGCCAAAATCTATCGGCCCACAGCAGGCCGATGAGCGCGGCCAGGGGCAGGTTTTTGGACAGGGGCCGAAGGGGTGCAGCCACCACTGGGGCACGCTTGCGCTCAGGATCAGCGTGTAGCCGGCCATGGTCGCGAGCTGGCCGGCCCAGACCCAGCGCCGTGTGCGGCCCCGCGTGCCTGCCACCGCCAGCCCCAGCGCCAGGTCGAGCGCGGCGGCACCGTAGAGCGACCACCACGCCAGCGTGCCGGTCACGCCCACGCTGGCCAGCAGCGCCAGGCTGTCCGCCGCCGGGTACAGGCCCAGGGACATCAGGCCGGTCCAGACCCACAGCAGGGCCACCACTGCGCGCAGCGGCGTCAGCCACAGGCCCAGCAGAGCGTCCTGGCGACGCCAGCGCGCTTCGGTGCTGCCTTCGGCGACCGGATCGGCGAGCGAGCGCGGCATGCGCCCGAGCAGCCGGGCGAAGGGCTCCACGGGCGCAGTGTTGCCGCGCAGCAGCATGGCCACATGCGTCGGCGGTGAACGGGCTGTCCGGCAGCCGCTCGAAGACGCGCGCGCCGGCCAGCGCCAGCGCTGCGGGCACCGGCAGCACCCGCTGGGGCGTGCGCACGCCCAGCCGTCGGCGCAGCACCAGCAGGTGCTGGCGCAGCGCCAGGGGCTGCGGGCCCACGAAGGCCAGCGTGCGCGTGCCCTCGGGTGGGCCGAGGGCAAGAGCCACCAAGCCGTCGATCACGTCCTGCAGGGCTACCGGCTGTACCTGCGACACACCGCCTTCCGGCAGCGCCACCCAGGGCAGCAGGGCCAGCCGGTCGAACAGGCCCGCGCTTTCGATGCCGGGGCCATGGACCAGGGATGGCTGCACGATGGTGGCGGGCAGGCCCAGGGTGCGCAACGCGTCGTCGGCCACCTTCTTGCTGCAGTGAAAGGGCGTGGCCGCCTGCGCGTCGGCGCCCAGGGCCGAGAGCTGCACCACGTGCTTCACGCCCGCCATGGCGCAACCGTGAAAAAGCTCGATCGGCCCGTCGGTGTGCACGGCCTCGAAACGATTGGCGCCGCGCTCGCGGATGATGCCCGCGGCGTTGACGACCACGTCGACGTTGGCCAGCTGGCGCACCCACCACTGCCGCGAGGGCGGATCGGAAAAATCGGCCTGCAGCCCTCCACCGGCGGGCGGCACGACGCGGACGCCCCGCTGCGCCAGCGCGGCGATCAGGGCGCGGCCAATGGCGTCGGTAGCACCCATCACCGGGATCTTCATGCCAGGCACGCTAGGGAGGCACGTCTGATGGCTGCGTCGGCGGACTTCCCCTGGCCGCGTCAGGATCGCCAGGAAACTCGCACGCCCTGGGGCTTCGGTGTGGTGGGCGGCGCTGCACGCTGCGGTCATGCAGCGCCATGCCTGGGGCCGCAGCCCGGCGGGCCTTGCCACTGAAGCGGCGGTGACGGGCGCGGTGGCCTGCGTGGTGGACGTGCGGTGCACGCCCGAGCGGCTCACGCCGGGGTTCGAGCACCACCTCTCGCGTCGCTCGCTGGGCGTGGTCTATGCCTTGTTCGCCGTGGGCCTGGCAGCGGGCGCCTGGGCGTCGCGGCCCGGCGTGGGGCGCTGAAGCCACGCCGCGCCGGAGTCTGGCATTTTTCAGCCCCGCCCCAGTCGCTGGAACAGTCCGCCGGCCAGCCGCGCCACGTGGCCGTCGAGCTCCAGCTCCAGCAGGCACGCCTGCAGCGCGGCCGCGTCCAGCCCGGTGCGGGCCACAAGCGCATCCAGCCCGAGGGGATCGAAGCCCAGCGCCCGCAACACCTCCCCGGCCCGGGCCGGGAGCGGCGGGGCGGCAGCCGGGCCCTCGGGAGCACAAGGTGCGGCAGCCGGCAGGGCCGACCCGGGCAGCTGCAGCTCTTCAAGCACGTCCTGCGCCGACTCGACCAGCTTGGCGCCCTGGCGGATCAGGGCATGGCAGCCGCGCGACTGCGGCGCGTGGATCGAGCCCGGGATGGCGAAAACCTCGCGCCCCTGCTCGGCGGCCAACCGCGCCGTGACCAGCGAGCCCGAGGCGAGCGCCGCCTCCACCACCAGGGTGCCCAGCGACAGGCCGGAGATGATGCGGTTGCGGCGCGGAAAGTTGGCCGGCAGCGGCGGCGTGCCCAGCGGGTATTCGCTCACCAGCAGGCCGGCGCGCGCGATGCGGTGCGCCAGCTCGCGGTGCGTGCGCGGATAGACGCGGTCCAGCCCGGTGCCGACCACGGCGATGGTGGCCGCCAGGCCGTCCGCGTGCGGTGCTTCGGCCAGCGCCCCTTCGTGCGCTGCGGCGTCGACGCCGCGCGCCAGGCCCGAGACGATGCACAACCCGGCCGCGCGCAGCGCGCGGGCGAACTGCCAGGCGTGCTCGGTCCCCTGCGCCGTGGGGTTGCGGCTGCCCACCACGGCCAGGCAGCGCTCGGGCGCCAGCGGCCGCCCGCCTTGCAGCAGCTGCGGCACGCCCATCAGGTACAGCAGCAGGGGTGGGTCTTCGGTAGCCAGCAGCGCCGGCGGGTAGGCCGCGTCGCCCAGGGTCACGAGGGCACGCGCCGCGCCGGCGCCGCTGTCCTCGCGCAGCCATTCCCACGTCGCCTGCAACAACTCCTCCTGCTGGGTCGCGCCGTCTGCCAGGGCGCGCGCCGGCCCGGCTCCCACGCAGTCGCGCCACTGCGCCTGGCTCTGCTCGAAGACGCTCTGCGGCAGGCCGAAGGCGGCCAGCAGGCGCCGGGCGCTGGTGCGCCCCACGCCCGGGGTGTGCGCGAGCCGCAGCCAGGCGGCGAGTTCGTCGCGTTCCATGTCAGTCAGGGGTTGACCAGGGGGTCGCCCACCCGCACCGGCTGCTGTGCGCTGAGGACCAGCGCGTAGGAGACGCGCTCGAAGGTGCGAAATACCATGGCCAGGCCGTTGGGCTCGCTCGGCAGCTGCACTGTGGCGCGCCCGGGATCGGTGCGGTCCACGATGCTGCGCCCCGGGGCGAGCAGCTGCAGCACATGGCCGGGCTGCATGCCGTCGTCGGCGCCGCGGTTGATGGCGATCACACTGCCTTGCGCTGCCAGGCGCGCCGTGTCGCCTCCGTAGAGCGAGACCACGGCCGCCGCCACCGCCTGTTGCGGCGCATGCGGCGCGTAGTGGGCGAAGCTGCGCTCAGGCGCGGGCAGCAGCCGGTCGCCCACGCGCACTTCCTGGCGGATGCGACCGATCTGCACCGTGGCCGGCAACCAGGGCGCCTGGCCCGCCGCCTGCGGCGCCGGCTCCTCGCCGCGCAGCAGCGTCGCCTGGCCGACGTACCGGGCCTCGTAGCCCAGCACCTGCCGCGTCACCGGGTCGATGAGGGGCACAGCGTCGCGGAACACGCGGTATTCGCGCGCCGCGCCAGCCGGCAACTCGACCGGGTGGCCCGGCGCGCCGCGCACGTAACCGTGGTCGCCGCCGCCCAGAATGGCCCGTCCGTCGCGTGCGGCAATCAGGCGCGGCGCCTGCTCCAGGGTCTGGTCATCGACCACCAGCGGCTCGGCCAGGAAGGGTTCGATCAGGTGCGGTTTGAGCGTGGGCAGCGCCTCGGACGGCAGGTTTTCGCTGCGCACGTGCGGCGACAGGCGCACGGTCGGCAGTCCGCCGTCGTCGCGGGCCGGGCCGGCGCGCAGCCAGGCGCGCTCGCCCGCGTGCTCCAGGTAGAGCGTCTGGCCTGGAAAAATGCGATGCGGGTTGGCCACCGCCTGCAGGTTCATGCCCCACAGCTCGGGCCAGCGCCAGGGGCGGCGCAGGTAGAGGCCGGCGATGTCCCACAGCGTGTCGCCCGGGCGCACCGTGTAGGTGGCGGGCGCGCCGGGCGCGAGCTCGGCCAGGGGCACGCCGCGCTCGGCCACCGCCTGCGCCGTGGCGCGCTGGCCGGCGGTGACCGGCTGGCCCCACGCCCCGTCGGTCTGCAGGCCGGCCGCAGCGGTGGCCACGGCCAGCGCCAGCGTGGCCGCCCGCGCCGCAGACCTGCGCGGCCGGCTGCCACCGGCGCAGGGTGCGCCCGAGGGATGATGCTCGTCCTGCATGGGAAAGAAACCTCCTTGCCGGCTGCCGCGCAGCGGGTCGATTGTGTGGGCAAGCCCTTGACCGGACAACGATTATTGCGGTGCAGCACGGCGCTGGCGCCTGAAAGTGGCGAAAATCGCGGCTTCTACGACACGCAGCCATGGCCATTCTTCCCATCCTTTGCTATCCCGACCCGCGCCTGCACAAGGTGGCCCGCCCCGTGGCCGCCGTCGATGACCGCGTACGCGCACTGCTGGCCGACATGTTCGCCACCATGTACGACGCCAAGGGCATCGGCCTGGCGGCCACGCAGGTGGACGTGCACGAGCGCATCGTGGTGATCGATGTGTCCGAGGAGCGCAACGAGCCCCTGGTGCTGATCAACCCCGAGATCACCTGGGCCAGCGAGGAGACCCGCGTTGGCGAGGAAGGCTGCCTGTCCGTCCCCGGCATCTACGATGGCGTGGAGCGCTCCCTGGCCGTGCGCGTGCGTGCGCTCGACGCCCAGGGGCAGGAGCAGACCATCGAGGCCGAAGATCTGCTGGCCGTGTGCATCCAGCACGAGATGGACCACCTCATGGGCAAGGTGTTCGTCGAATACCTCTCGCCGCTCAAGCGCGGACGCATCAAGACCCGGCTGCTCAAGCAGCAAAAGCAGCAGCAGGCCGAGCGCGCATGACAGCGCCGGCCGCGCCCCTGCGCCTGGTCTTCGCCGGCACGCCCGAGTTCGCGCGCGTGGCGCTGCAGGCGCTGCTGGCCGCCGGCTTCGACGTGCCCCTGGTGCTGACCCAGCCCGACCGCCCGGCCGGGCGCGGCATGAAGCTGCAGGCCTCGCCCGTCAAGCAGCTGGCCCTGCAGCACGGCATTGCCGTGGCCCAGCCGCGCAGCCTGCGCCTGGACGGCAAATATCCCGAAGACGCGGCCGCCGCACGCAAGGCGCTGCAGCAGGCGCACGCCGACGCCATGGTGGTGGCCGCCTACGGTCTGATCCTGCCGCAGTGGGTGCTGGACGCGCCGCGCCTGGGCTGCCTGAACATCCACGCCAGCCTGCTGCCGCGCTGGCGCGGCGCCGCGCCCATCCACCGCGCCATCGAGGCGGGCGACGCCGAGACGGGCGTGACCATCATGCAGATGGACGCCGGCCTGGACACCGGCGACATGCTGCTGCGCCAGGCCCTGCCCATCGCCCCCGGCGACACCACGGCCGCGCTGCACGACCGCCTGGCCGACCTGGGCGGGCAGCTCATCGTGCAGGCCGTGCGCCAAGGCGCCGCCGGACAGCTCGTGCCCACGCCCCAGCCCGGGGAGGGCGTGACCTACGCGCACAAGATCGACAAGGCCGAGGGCGCCATCGACTGGCGGGACGGCGCCCGGCAGATCGCCCGGCGCGTGCGCGCGTTCGATCCGTTTCCTGGCGCCAGCACCGGGCTGGAGGGCGACGCCATCAAGGTCTGGGCCTGCGAAATGGATAGCACCACCTCCAGCACTGGCGCCGCCCCGGGCCAGATTCTTTATGCAAACGACGCGGGCGTGGGCGTGGCCTGCGGCGACGGTGCCGTGCTGCGCCTGACCGAGCTGCAGCGCGCCGGCGGCAAGCGCCTGGCGGCGCGCGATTTTGTGCGCGGCTTCACGCTGGCGCCGGGCAGGGTGCTGAGCGGCGCGGCCCGATGACGCGCGTGGCGCTGCGCTCCTGGCTGGCCGACCCCTGGGCGCGCCTGGGCGCGCGCGACATGCTGGCCACCTGCCTGGGCATCGCCGCCTGGGGTCTGGTCACCGGGGTGGCCATGGTCAAGACCGGCATGCCGGTGGGGCTGGCCATCTTCATGTCGCTGCTGGTCTATGCCGGCAGCGCGCAGCTGGCGGTGCTGCCGCTGCTGGCTGCGGACGCGCCGCTGTGGGTGGTGTGGCTGACGGCGGCCTGCGTGAATCTGCGCTTCGTCATCTTCAGCAGTATGTGGCGCAGCTATTTCGCCCACCTGCCGCGCAGGCACCGCCTGTGGCTGGGCTACTTCAGCGGCGACGTGATCTTCGTGGCCTTCATGAAGCGCTTCGCCCGGCCCGAGCCCGCGCCCGAACAGGTGCCCTACTTCTGGGGCGCGGCGGCGGCCAACTGGCTGGCCTGGCAGGTGCCGTCCATCATTGGCATCCTGGCGGCCAACGCCATTCCGCTGTCCTGGGGCCTGGGCTTTGCCGGGGTGCTGGCGCTGCTGGGCATCCTGCTGTCCATGCTGGCCGACCGCGCCAGCTGGCTGGCCACGGCGGTGGCCAGCACGGCGGCCATCGCCACCTTCGCCCTGCCCCTCAAGCTCAACATCCTGGTGGCCATCGCCGCCGCCGTGGCGGCGGGCCTGGGCATGGAGGCGGCCGAGCGCAGCCTGGCGCGCGCGCGGCGCGCGCCCGCCGCGGGGGACGGCGCATGAACGGCTCGTGGCTGCTGCCCATCGCCGCCATCGTCGGCCTGGCGGTGATCACGCTCATCACGCGCGCCTTTTTCATGATCCCCGAGCGTGAGCTGCCCATGCCCGACTGGCTGCGCCGCGGCCTGAAGTATGCGCCTCTGGCGGCGCTGGCCGGCGTCATCGCACCCGAGATCTTCATGAGCGGCGGCGCGCTGATCCACACCCTGGCCGATGCCCGCCTGCCCGCCGTGCTTTGCGCGGGGGGCTACTACTTCTGGCGCCGCAGCATCCTGGGCACCATCGCGCTGGGCATGGCGGTGTACCTGCCGCTGCACATCGGGCTCGGCTGGTAGGCGGAAGCGGCCGGCGCGCGTCCCTACAATCGCGCGCCAGGCCCTGCCGTGGCGAGCGCCCGGGCAGGGCGCCCTTCTCCCCCGCAGACCTTCCCCTTCGCAGCCTCCCGCCACAGACCATGCACATTCTTCGCTTCTCCGATCTTTGCGCCCAGGGCCGGGCGCGCGGCCAGCGCGTGTTCATCCGCGCCGACCTGAACGTGCCGCAGGACGATGCCGGCCGCATCACCGAGGACACGCGCATCCGCGCCTCCGTGCCCTGCATCCGCATGGCGCTGGACGCGGGCGCCGCCGTCATGGTCACCAGCCACCTGGGCCGGCCCAAGGAAGGCCAGCTGCGCCCCGAGGACTCGCTGGCGCCCGTGGCCGAGCGCTTGGCCGAGCTGCTGGGCCGCGAAGTGCCGCTGGTGGCCGACTGGGTGGACGGCGTGCAGGTGCAACCCGGCCAGGTCGTGCTGCTGGAGAACTGCCGCGTCAACCCGGGCGAGAAGAAGAACGACCCGGTGCTGGCGAAAAAGATGGCCGCGCTGTGCGACATCTACGTGAACGACGCCTTCGGCACCGCGCACCGCGCCGAGGGCACGACCTACGGCATCGCCGAGTACGCGCCAGTCGCCTGCGCCGGCCCGCTGCTGGCCGCTGAGATCGACGCACTCACCCAGGCGCTGGCGCAGCCGAAACGCCCGCTGGTGGCCATCGTCGCCGGCTCCAAGGTCAGCACCAAGCTGACCATCCTGCAGAGCCTGGCGAAGAACGTGGACGGGCTGGTCGTGGGCGGCGGCATCGCCAACACCTTCATGCTGGCCGCCGGCCTGCCCATCGGCAAGAGCCTGGCCGAGCCCGACCTGGTGGGCGAGGCCCGCGCCGTGATCGACGCCATGGCCGCGCGCGGCGCCGAAGTGCCGATCCCGACCGACGTGATGGTAGCCAAGGCCTTTGCCGCCGACGCCCAGGCCACGGTCAAGCGCGCCGCGGACGTGCAGGACGACGACCTGATCCTGGACATCGGCCCCGAGACGGCGCAGCGCCTGGCCAGGCAGCTCGAGGCGGCCGGCACCATCGTCTGGAACGGCCCGGTGGGCGTGTTTGAATGGGACCAGTTCGCCGGCGGCACGCGCGCCATCGCCCAGGCGATCGCCGCATCGGGCGCCTTCAGCATCGCCGGCGGCGGCGACACGCTGGCGGCGATCGCCAAGTTCGGCATCGAGGACAAGGTGGGCTACATCTCCACCGGCGGCGGCGCCTTTCTCGAAGTGCTGGAGGGCAGGGAGCTGCCGGCGTTCGAGATCCTGCAAAAGCGCGCGGCGGGCTGAACGCCGCCCGTGCGGGGCGCGCTGCGCGCTGCTTGTTTTTGCCGCAGTCCGCCTCCAAAATGGTTCGCAAGCACCCCGCCCGGCATCCCGGGCGTTCGCCCTTCTCCAGGAGCTGTCCCATGTCCCCATCCAAACCACCGGGCCGCGTGCGTGGCGCCGTCGCGGCCTGCGCCGCGCTCGTGCTGGCAGGCTGCGCCAGCGCGCCGGTGCCCCTGCTCACGGGCTTCGAGACGACCCTGCAACGCGGAACGCGCTCGGCGGGCCACTGGGAGCTGCTGTCGCGCGAGGTGGCGGCGCAGACCCGCAGCACGCTGCAGCAGATCGGCTACGGGCAGGAGGTGCCGGTACACGTGTCCTTCGCGCCGCAGCCCAGCGCCTTCGACCTGGCCTGGCGCGACTTCCTCATCACCGCGCTGGTGCAGCAGGGCGCCATCGTGCAGCAGGCCGCGGGCGCACCGCTGGAGCTGACCTACCACACGCAGCTGGTGCATCACCGCAGCGCGCCCGAACTGTCGGAGGTGATCCTGACCACGACGGTCTCGCGCGGCGGGCAGTACCTGACGCGCGCCAGCGGCGTGTACTACCTGGAGAACGCAGATGCCTCGCTGTTCCTGCACCCGGCGCCCCAGTACCGCGCCGTGCCCATGAGGGTGGTGTCGCAATGAGCATGCCCTGCCGCCTCCCCGCCCTGGCCGCCGCATTTGGCGCCGCCCTGCTGCTGGCCGGCTGTGTCCAGCCGCCGCCCCAGGCGCCCATGCGCCTGGAGCCCACCTACGAGAGCGCCGCGCGTGCACCGCTGCTGCACAGCAGCCGCGAGGCCATCGCGCGCCTGCTCTCGGGCCTGGACACCACCGTCACCGGGCCCGGGCCGGTGCTGGTGGCCACCGTGGTCAACATCAACGACCTGGGCATGTCGGCGCCGCTGGGACGCACCCTGTCGGAGCAGTACGCCAACGCCATGGCCATGGCGGGCTTCGACGTCAAGGAGATCAAGCTGCGCGGCGAGGTCTTCGTCAAGGAGGGCGCGGGCGAGCTGCTGCTGTCGCGCGAAATCCGCGACATCGCGCGCCACCACAGTGCCTCCATGGTGCTGGTGGGCACCTTCTCGCCGGCGGCCAGTTACACCTACGTGAGCCTCAAACTGGTGCGCACCGAGGACAGTCGCATCATCCGCGGGCACGACTACGCGCTGCCCAACGACCGGGACATCACGCGACTGCTGGTGCCGCGCTGAAAGCTGCGGCGCCCGCGCGGCCGAAACCGGCCGCAGGCGCCCGCGCCCTGCCCCTGTCGTCAGAAATCCATCACCAGCGACACGTGCGCGCTGCGCCCGGGCTGCGTCCACGCGTCGTTGGTCGTGGACGACGCTGCCAGGCCATAGACGTCCGACCACAGCCAGTACTTGCGATCCGTCAGGTTGCGCAGGCCCAGGTTCAGGCGCACGTCCTTGCGCACGCGCCACTGCACCGAGGCGTCCAGCACGGTGGCCGAGGGGATGGTGAACTGGGTGTTGGGCGCCTTGACGGCCGAGGCGCTGTCGATGTCGCGCGCGCGCTTGGCGGCGTGGTGGCGTGCCTGCAGCTGCAGGCCCCAGGCGGCGGTGTCGTACTGCAGGCCCAGGGCCAGCTGCGCCGGGTCCACCGAGTTGAGCGGCTGGCCGGTGTCGCGGTTGGTGCCGCGTGCCTGTCCATAGGCGAACGAGGTGGCCAGGCGCCCGCCCGCCACGCGGCCCCAGTCGTACTGGCCCTTGACCTCGAAGCCCGAGATGCGCGCGCGCTCCAGGTTGATGGCCTGGAAGACGCGCGGGTCGGCGGCGCTGCCGGTGCCGCGGATCAGCGCCGCGTCCATGATCAGGTTGGAGTACTGGTTGTGGAAGAGCGAGGCGTCCAGGCGCAGCCGGTCGAGGCGCCCGCGCACGCCCAGCTCCACGCCGCGGCTTTTCTCGGGCTGGAGGTCGGGGTTGGGCAGGATGACGACCTGCTCGGCCAGGTTCTCGAAGTAGCCGTTGACCTGGCCGGCCTCGGGCGCGCGAAAGCCCGTGGCGTACTGGCCGAACACGCTCCACTCGCGCGTGGCGCGCCACAGCACGCCGAATTTCGGTGAGACGGCCGAGCCCGACAGCGACTGCCCGGGTTGGCGCGCCGGCGGGTGAAAGCCCGCCTGGCTGGTGACATCGAGCGCGAAATGGTCCAGGCGTACGCCGGGGGTGAAGCTCCAGTCGCCCAGCACGGATTCGTCCTGCAGGTACAGCGCGCTGCTGGTCTCGCGTGTGTCGGGAAAACGCTTGAGCGGAAAGACCTCGGGCGGCGCCGGGTTCAGGCCATCGTAGGTGTTGGTGATGCGGCTGCGCACGTGGTCCACGCCGTAGGTGAGCTGATGCGTCCAGGCGTCGCCGCGCAGCGTCTTGACCGCCTGCAGTCCGGCCTGCCAGGTGCGCTCGTCATAGCGGTTGTCGCGCACGCGCAGCGGCAGGGCCTGGCGCACGCTGGTGCCCACCTGGCGCGAGTCGGACTTTTGCCAGGCCAGCGTGGTCTGCAGCTGGTCGGCCGCGGCCCAGTCCACGTCGAAGCGCCCGCTCCAGGCCAGGCGCTCGCGCCGCATGTCGCGCGAGGCCGACTCGCCCGTGATGGCGCCGGCGACCTGTGCCGGCGTGCCGGTGAAGGGCCGGGGCGTGCGGCTCGACAGCAGCTCGATGTCGGTCTCGCGCTGGACGTGCTCGACGGTGAAGACTTGCCGCTGGCCCGCGTGGGGCGCCAGCACGATCTTGCCCAGCACCGCTTCGTCGCCGTCGCGCTGCGGGTTGGGGAGGGTGCGGCGGCTGTCGGGCGTGTCCACGTCGCCGCGGTTGTCCAGTGCGCGCGCGCGCCGGGCGCTGGCGGTGAGCATCCACTGCAGGCTCTCGCTGGCCTGGCCGGCCACCGTGCCGGCGATGCGCCGGCCGCGGTCGTCGCCGCTCCAACCCATGGACACGCGCCCGCCGAGGGTCTTGGCGGGCTCCCCGTCCCGGGCGACCAGGAAGTCCGCCGGCTCGTGGGTGATGAAGTGCACCAGGCCGGCCATGCCGTCCGAACCGTACAGGGCCGAGGCCGGGCCGCGCACCACCTCGACGCGCTTGAGCAGCTCCAGCGACAGCGACTCGCGGTCGAACACCGTGGTGCGGAAAGCGTAGCTGCGCGGCAGGCGCACGCCATCGACCATGAGCAGCACGCGGTTGCCGCCCAGGCCGCGGATGTTGATGCCGGTATTGCCGTCGCGCCCGGTGGCCGAGGTGACGCCGGTGACGCTCAGTCGCGAGGGCAGCAGCTTGACCGAAGTGTTGGGCAGCTCCTGCAGCGCCTCGCGCACGTTGCGCGCCTGGCCGTCGGCCAAGGCGCGCGCGTCGATCACGTCGTAGGTCAGCGGCAGCTCGTCGGCCAGCTGCTCGTGGCGCGAGCCGCTGACGACCATTTCCGGCAGCTGGCCCGGGGCACCGGCGGCCACCTGCACGGCGGCGCCGGCCCCGGGCGCCGGCTGCTGGGCCTGCGCCGCCATCTGCAGGCAGGCCAGGGCCACCGCCACGGCCAGGCAGGCATGCACGCGGGCAGGGGCAGGGGCGGAGGGGGACAAAGTCATGAACAGCTCCAACGTCCAAGGGAAAACCATGTGTCCTGCCCATTATTGGCCGCTTGACAGTCGAGGAAAACACGCTGTTGGATAAAAGTGCATTTCCTGTGAAGCTTTGATTTTCCTCAAGCTCCGCGGCTGTGGCGCCACGGAACATGCAGCCGTTGTCCGCCGCGTCTTGGACGCCGCAGCCCGCAGCGGACTCACTTTCACGTTCTCTTGCAGACAGGGCAGCGGCGCACAACAAGGAGTTGTCTCATGAAAACCCGCACGCTGGCGCGCGCCACCGCCCTGGCACTGTCCACCCTGGCGCTCGCCGCCATGGCACAGCACGAAAAGGACGTGTCAAAGACGGAGCTGAACTACCAGGCCGGCTCCTCGCCCCTGGCGGACGTGCCGATGTACCAAAGCTCCAACCCCAAGGCGCCCAAGATGACGCAGGCGGAATTTGACCGCGCGCGCCAGATCTACTTCGAGCGCTGCGCCGGCTGCCACGGTGTATTGAGAAAGGGCGCCACCGGCAAGCCTTTGACACCCGACGTGACGCTGCCCAAGGGGACGGACTACCTGAAGGTCTTCATTGCTTACGGCTCGCCCGCGGGCATGCCCAACTGGCAGACCTCGGGCGACTTCGACGAGGCGACCGTGGACCTGATGGCGCGCTACATCCAGCAAGACCCTCCCACACCGCCCGAGTGGAGCCTGCAGGATGCCAAGAACACCTGGAAGGTGATCGTGCCGCCCGAGGCGCGCCCGAAGAAGAAGATGAACAGCTACAACCTGGAGAACATCTTCTCGACCACGCTGCGCGACACGGGCGAGGTGGCGCTGATCGACGGCGACACCAAGGAGATCATCAACATCGTCAAGACCGGCTACGCGGTGCACATCTCGCGCATGTCGGCCTCGGGACGCTACCTGTTCGTGATCGGGCGCGACGCCAAGATCAACATGATCGACCTGTGGATGGAGAAACCTGACAACGTGGCCGAGATCCGCGTGGGCCTGGAGGCGCGCTCGGTGGAGACCAGCAAGTTCAAGGGCTACCAGGACAAGCTGGCCATTGCCGGCTCGTACTGGCCGCCTCAGTTCACCATCATGAATGGCGACACGCTGGAGCCCCTGAAGATCGTCTCCACCCGCGGCATGGTCGTGGGCACGCAGGAGTACCACCCCGAGCCGCGCGTGGCCTCGATCCTGGCCTCGCACTACAAGCCCGAGTTCATCGTGAACGTAAAGGAAACGGGCAAGACGCTGATGGTGGACTACTCCAACCTGGACGCTGTTCGGATGACCGAGATCGGCTCGGCGCCCTTCCTGCATGACGGCGGCCTGGACGCATCCAAGCGCTACTTCATGGTCGCCGCCAACAACAGCAACAAGATCGCCGCCATCGACACCAAGGACAGCAAGCTGGCCGGCCTGATCGATGTAGGCAAGATCCCGCACCCGGGGCGCGGGGCCAACTTCACGCACCCCAAGTACGGCCCGGTGTGGGCCACGGGCCACCTGGGTGACGAGACCATCTCGCTGATCGGCACCGACCCCAAGAAGAACGGCCAGTACGCCTTCAAGGAAGTGGCCAAGCTCAAGGGCCCGGGCGGCGGCGCGCTGTTCGTCAAGACGCACCCCAAGTCCAACAACTTGTGGTCGGACGCGCCGCTGAACCCCGATCCGAAGATCTCGCAGGCCGTGGTGGTGTTTGACATCAAGAACCTGGACAAGGGCTACCAGACGCTGCCGATTGCCGAGTGGGCCGGCTTGGCCAACGACGGCGGCGCCAAGCGCGTCACCCAGCCCGAGTACAACAAGGCGGGCGACGAGGTGTGGTTTGCCGTGTGGTCGGCCAAGGACAAGGAAAGCGCCCTGGTCGTGGTGGACGACAAGACGCTCAAGCTGAAAAAGGTCATCAAGGACCCGCGCCTGATCACCCCCACCGGGCACTTCAACGTCTACAACACGCAGCACGACGTGTATTGAGGTGGTGCAGCTGCAGGCCTGAGCCGCTTGGCCTGATTGCGTGATCCCCAAGACAGAACCCGCCGCGTGCGGGTTCTGTCGTTTTTCCGAAGGCCAGCGTGGCCTGGGCTCCTTCCCCCTTTGGGGGAAGGTGGGGATGGGGGCCGGCTGGCTCTGGCGTGCCGCATGAGGCCAGTCAGCGTTGCTGGCCCCCACCCCAGCCCTCCCCCGGCAGGGGAGGGAGTGAATCCAAACCCCAGGACTCCCCGCAGTTCAATCAAAAAATATAGCAATCGCCCCTTGCCCTGTAATGGTTCACAGCCGATTTCATTGATTTTTTACCGGCGCCGGCCACAGGACCGAAGCAATCGCCAGCATCATCAGCAGCACCGCCGTCCAGTCCTGCCAGCGCAGCACCTCGCCCAGCCACAGCGCGCCGCTGAACACGCCGATGACCGGGACCAGCATGACGCTCAAAGTGGAGGCCACCGGCGGCAGCGTGCGCGCCAGGAAGAACCAGGCCACCTGGGCGAAGGCCAGCGCCAGCAGGCCGTTGTAGAGCACGGCGGCCACGGCAGGGGTGCCCGGCACATGCCAGCGCGCGCGCTCGAAGCCAAAGGCCAGGGCCGTCAGCACCACGCAGGTCAGCGCCACCATCCAGAACGACAGGGTCAGTAGCGGCACCGGCATGTGCAGCCGGCGCAGCAGCTGTGTGCCCAGCGCCCAGGACGCGGCGGAGGTCAGCATCAGCCCCACGCCCCAGGCGCTGGCCCCCAGCGCGCCCATCTCGTTCCACAGCAGCAGCAGCACCCCCACGGCGGCGGCCAGCACGCCCGCCCAGCCACGCGCGGCCAGGCGGTCGCCAAAGGCCAGGCTGCCGATGACCGCCGAGAAGATCGGCATGGTGTAGCCCAGGATGGCGGCCCGGCCGCTGGACAGCAGCGGGATGGCCAGGATCATCAGCGAGTGCCAGACGATCATGTTCACCACCGCCAGCAGCAGCACGCGCGGCCACCAGGCGCGCGCGATGGTGAAGGACTCGCCACGCCGCCACAGCACCAGCCCCAGGAACGGCAGCCCCAGCCAGAACGACAGCATGCGGAAGGTGAGCGGCGGGATGTCGGCCACGCCCAGCTTCATGACCGGCCAGTTGAAGCCCCAGATCAGGGTGAGCAAAACGAGGACGATGAGCTGGTGGCGGGACAGTGAAGGCATGGACGTCGATTGTGCGGGCACCCGCCCATGCGTGCAGGCGGCTCCTAAAATCGCGCCCCATGAGCTCCACGACCTTCCTCGACATGCTGCACGGCGCCACGGCGCGCAACGATTCGCTCCTGTGCGTGGGTCTGGACCCCGAGCCGCAGCGCTTTCCGCACGCGCTGCGCGGCGACGCGCAGCGCATCTATGACTTCTGCGCCGCCATCGTGGACGCCACCTGTGACCTGGTCTGCGCCTTCAAGCCGCAGATCGCCTACTTTGCCGCGCACCGCGCCGAAGACCAGCTGGAACGCTTGATGCAGCACATGCGCGCCAATGCCCCGCATGTGCCCATCATCCTGGACGCCAAGCGTGGCGACATCGGCTCCACCGCCGAGCAGTACGCCCGCGAGGCCTTCGAGCGCTACGGCGCCGACGCCGTGACGCTGTCGCCCTTCATGGGTTTCGACTCCATCGAGCCCTATCTGCAATACCACGGCAAGGGCGCCTTCCTGCTGTGCCGCACCTCCAACCCGGGCGGCGACGACATCCAGGCGCAGCGCCTGGCGAGCGTGGAGGGCCAGCCGCTGCTGTACGAACACATCGCCACCCAGGCACAGGGGCTGTGGAACAAAAACGGCCAGCTGGGCCTGGTGGTGGGCGCGACCTACCCCGAGGAAATCGCCCGCGTGCGCCAGCTTGCGCCCACGCTGCCGCTGTTGATCCCGGGCGTGGGAGCCCAGGGCGGCGACGCTGCGGCCACCGTGCGCGCCGGGCTCACGGAAAGCGGCACCATCGTGGTGAACTCCTCGCGCGCCGTGCTCTATGCCTCGGGCGATGTGGACTACGCCCAGGCCGCACGCAGCACAGCGAAGGCCACGCGCGAAGCGTTGAATGCGGCGCGAGGTTGAGGCAATCCCGAACGACGCCTGTTTTTTTACTCTCAATTTGGTAGCTCCCAGCCCTTGCCAGACAAGGGCTGGAGCCACTTTCAGCGCAGATACCGCCGCAGATACTCCCCCGTGTGGCTGGCCGGATTCGCCGCCACGTCTTCCGGCGTGCCTTCGGCCACCACGCTGCCGCCGCCGGCGCCGCCCTCCGGCCCCATGTCGATGACCCAGTCCGCCGTCTTGATGACGTCCAGGTTGTGCTCGATCACGACCAGGGTGTTGCCCGCGTCGCGCAGGCGGGTCAGCACCTGCAGCAGCAGATCGACATCGGCAAAGTGCAGGCCGGTGGTCGGCTCGTCCAGGATGTAGAGCGTGCGCCCGGTGTCGCGGCGCGACAGCTCCTGCGCGAGCTTCACGCGCTGTGCCTCGCCGCCCGAGAGCGTGGTGGCGCTCTGGCCCAGGCGGATGTAGGACAGGCCGACCTCCAGCAGCGTCTGCAGCTTGCGCGCTATTGTTGGCACGTCCTTGAACAGCAAATACGCGTCCTCCACCGTCAGCTCCAGGATCTGCGCGATGCTGCGGCCCTTCCACTGCACCTCCAGCGTCTCGCGGTTGTAGCGCTGGCCGTGGCAGACGTCGCAGGGCACGTACACGTCGGGCAGGAAGTGCATCTCCACCTTGACCACGCCGTCGCCCTGGCAGGCCTCGCAGCGCCCGCCCCCTGCCGCCTGCGACACGTTGAAGGAAAACCGCCCGGGCCCGTAGCCGCGCTCGCGCGCGGTGTTGGTCTCGGCCATCAGCTCGCGGATCGGCGTGAACAGGCCGGTGTAGGTGGCCGGGTTGCTGCGCGGCGTGCGACCGATGGGGGACTGGTCCACGTTGATGACCTTGTCGAAGTATTCGATGCCCTCGATGGCGTCATGCTCGGCCGGCTCGTCGTGCGCGCGGTACAGCTGGCGCGCCACGGCCTTGAGCAGCGTGTCGTTGACCAGCGTGCTCTTGCCGGAGCCGGACACACCCGTCACGCAGGTCAGCAGGCCGACGGGGAAGGACACGCTCACGTCCTGGAGGTTGTTGCCCCGCGCACCCAGCACGCGCAGCGCCTGCAGGTTGCCCTGCGTGGCGCGGTGCTCGGCCAGACGCTCCTTGCGACGCTGGCTGGCGGCGGTTTCGGGGAAGCGCGAAGTGCCCTTCTTCTTCGCCGGCGCGGCGTCCTGCGGCTCGGCCAGCACCGGCAGCCACGGCGTGCGCCGCGCGGGCACGGCGATCTTCTTCTCGCCCGACAGATACTGCCCGGTCAGCGAATCAGGGCTGGCCGCCAGATCGCCCGCGGTGCCCTGCGCCATGACGCGCCCGCCGTGCACGCCGGCGCCCGGGCCCATGTCCACCACGTGGTCGGCGGCGCGGATCATGTCCTCGTCGTGCTCGACCACGATGACGCTGTTGCCCAGGCCCTGCAGGTGCTTGAGGGTGGCGATCAGCCGGTCGTTGTCGCGCTGGTGCAGGCCGATGCTGGGCTCGTCCAGCACGTACATCACGCCGGTGAGGCCGCTGCCGATCTGGCTGGCCAGGCGGATGCGCTGCGCCTCGCCGCCCGAGAGCGTGTCGGCACTGCGCGCCAGGCTCAGGTAGGACAGGCCGACATCGTTCAGGAAGGCGAGGCGCGCGGCGATCTCGCGCACGATGCGCGCGGCGATCTCGGCTTTCGAGCCGGGCAGGTCCAGGCGCTCGAACCAAGCCTGCGCATCGGCCAGCGTGAGCGCGCTGACCTGGTGGATGGCCAGGGCCTCGCCGCCCTCGCCCACCTTGACGGCGCGCGCCTCGGGCCTGAGGCGCGCGCCCGCGCAGGCCGGACAGGGCTGGCACTGGCGATAGCGCGCCAGCTCCTCGCGCACGGTGGCCGAGTCGGTGTCGCGCCAGCGCCGCTCCATGTTGGGAATGACGCCTTCGAAAGGATGATGCTTGACGAGGGCCTCGCCCTTGTGCTCGCCGCTGCCCAGCACATAGGAAAAGGCAATCTCCTGCTCGCCCGAGCCATGCAGCAGCACCCGTTGCACGTCCTGCGGCAGCTGCTCGAAAGGCGTCTGCACGTCAAAGCCATAGTGCGCCGCCAGGCTCTCGAGCATGGCGAAATAGGTGCTGTTGCGCCGGTCCCAGCCGCGCACGGCACCGCCCGCCAGGCTCAGCTCGGGGTGCGCGACGATGCGCGCCGGATCGAACACCTCCACCTCGCCGATACCTTCACAGCGCGGGCAGGCGCCCGAGGGCGAGTTGAAGGAAAACAGGCGCGGCTGCAGCTCGGCCAGCGCGTAGCTGCACACCGGACAGGCAAAGCGGCTGGAAAACAGATGCTCGTGGCCGCTGTCCATCTCCAGTGCCAGCACCCGGCCGGCGCCTTCCGAGCCGCCCACGCGCAGCACCGCCTCGACGCTCTCGGCCAGGCGCTGGCGCGCATCGGGGCGCACCTTGAGACGGTCGATGACGACGTCGATGTCGTGCTTCTCCGTCTTTTTCAGCGGCGGCAGGTTCTCGGCCTCGACGATCTGCCCGTCGATGCGAAAGCGCACGTAGCCCAGCTGCTGCATCTGCGCCAGCACCTCGGTGAATTCGCCCTTTTTCTCGCGCGCCAGCGGCGCCAGCAGCATCAGCCGCGTGTCTGGCGGCAGGGCCAGCACGGCGTCCACCATCTGGCTCACCGTCTGTGCGGTGAGCGGCAAGCCGTGCTCGGGGCAATAGGGTGTGCCGGCGCGGGCATACAGCAGGCGCAGGTAGTCGTGCACCTCGGTCACCGTGCCCACCGTGGAGCGCGGGTTGTGGCTGGTGGCCTTTTGCTCGATGGCGATCGCCGGCGACAGGCCTTCGATCAGGTCCACGTCGGGCTTGTCCAGCCGCCCCAGGAACTGGCGCGCATAGCTCGACAGGCTCTCCACGTAGCGCCGCTGGCCCTCGGCGTACAGCGTGTCGAAGGCAAGACTCGACTTGCCCGAACCCGACAGCCCGGTGATCACCACCAGCTGGTTGCGCGGGATGTCCAGGTCGATGTTCTTCAGGTTGTGCGTGCGCGCACCGCGGATGCTGATGCGCTGCTCGCGCAAGGCGTGGGCGAGGTAGGCGCCGTGGTCGGCGCGCGGTTCATCGTGGGGCGAAGGCAGGGTCACGGCAGCGGCGGGGGCGGCAGGGGAACCCGCCATGATAGACAGCCTCACCAAGGCTGGTGCATGTTTATAAATGGCCCTTTTCCACCCCAGCGGAAAGCAGCGGCACACGCAAAAATTACCTGCGGGCTTTGCAGCGTGGGCCTCCTTCTGAAAGGCTACTGCCCTATCTCGCCGTTACGGATTGGCAGTGCCGCGCGTGTCTCGCATACTGCCCTGATGCAAGACATCGCTCCCTCCGATCTCAAGACCATTCTTCATTCGCAGCGCGCCAATCTCTATTACCTGGAGCACTGCCGAGTGCTTGTCAACGGAGGGCGTGTGGAATATGTGACCGATACGGGCAAGAGAAGCCTGTATTGGAATATTCCTATCGCCAACACCACCAGCATCCTGCTGGGCACGGGCACGTCGATTACCCAGGCCGCCATGCGCGAACTGGCCAAGGCGGGCGTGCTGGTCGGCTTTTGCGGTGGGGGAGGCACGCCGCTTTTCAGCGCCAACGAGGTGGATGTCGAGGTCGCTTGGCTCACGCCACAAAGCGAGTACCGGCCCACGGAGTATCTGCAGGCCTGGGTCAAATTCTGGTTCGATGACGAGCTGCGCTTGCATGCGGCCCGGCAGCTGCAGACCTGCCGTCTGCAGCGGCTGCTGTCCGAGTGGGATACCCGAGCCCTGCGCGAATCGGGCTTTGCCGTGGACCTGGAGCGGCTGCAAGCGTTGGTGCAGCAATTCGCTCGTCAGATCACCAACGCACCCGATGTAACTACGCTGCTGACGGATGAAGCCCGCTTGACCAAGGCGCTGTTCAAGCTGGCTGTGGATACCGTGGGATATGGCGAATTCACGCGCGCCAAGCGCGGCACGGGCACCGATGCCGCCAATCGCTTCCTCGACCACGGCAACTACCTGGCCTATGGCCTTGGTGCTACGGCCACCTGGGTGCTGGGCCTGCCACATGGCTTGGCTGTGCTGCATGGCAAGACGCGGCGCGGCGGACTGGTATTCGACGCCGCTGACCTGGTCAAGGATGCGGCCATCCTGCCGCAAGCTTTTCTGTCGGCCATGCGCGGCGACGATGAGCAGCAGTTTCGCCGCCAGTGCATCGAGACGCTCACGCGCAGCGCCTCGCTGGACTTCATCATCGACACGCTCAAGCGCATCGCCGTCGATACGGCCCGCCTGGCCAATGCCTCGGAGCCATCCGCATGAATGTGCTCTTCATTTCCCAGTGCACCAAGCGCGCGTTGACCGAGACACGCCGGATCCTGGACCAGTTCGCCGAGCGCCGGGGCGACCGGACGTGGCAGACGCCCATCACCCAGGCAGGCCTGGACACCGTGCGCAAGTTGCTGCGCCAGAGCGCACGCAAGAACACCGCCGTGGCCTGCCACTGGATCCGCGGGCGCGACCACAGCGAACTGCTGTGGGTGGTGGGCGATGCCCGCCAGTTCAACGGCCAGGGCGCCGTTCCCACCAACACCACTGCCAGCAACGTACTGCGCGCAGGCGATGAGAACGCCTGGCACCACCTTCCGCTGCTGACCGCCTTGGCAGCGCTGGCCGCCTTGCTACACGACCTGGGCAAGGCGACGCAAGCCTTTCAGGACCGGCTGCGCAACCCCGGCCTGCGCGAGCGCAACCACTACCGGCACGAGTGGGTGTCGGTACGGCTGTTCCAGGCGTTCGTCGGCCAGGACGGGGATGCGATCTGGCTGCAACGGCTGGCGGCCTGTGCCGATGCGGATACCGATGCCCAGGCATTTGAAGCACTGTGGCTGGACCATGCGGACGGGCGGCTGCTGCGCGATGGGCTGAACGAGCCCCAGGCATCACAGCACCTGCCGTTTGCCGGGCTGCCGCCGCTGGCGCAGGCGGTGGCGTGGCTGGTGTTCACCCACCACCGCCTGCCGTGCCTGCCCGTACAACGGTCAGATGGCATGGATGACGGCGACCTCGAAGAAGGGCGGCGCATGTATCGCCGCTTTGGCGCGCGTCCCAGTTTCCTGAATGCCAATCTGCTGGACGACGTGCTGCTGCGCATCAACGCCGACTGGAACGAGCCGCGCGAACGCGTCGACCCAGCCACCGAGCAAGCCCACTGGCGCTTTTCGCACGGCCTGCCGGTCGCCACGCCGGCCTGGCGCAGGCAGGCTGCCCGCTACGCGCGCAAACTCTTGGAGCTGCCCCAGGTACACAGCCAGCGGACAGTGCTGCACGACCCGTTCGCCATGCACGTCGCACGCCTGTGCCTGATGCTGGCAGACCACCACTACTCCAGCATCAGCGACACAGCCCGGCGTACCCCCTATCTCAACGAAAGCTACCCGCTGTACGCCAACACACGCAGCGTTCACTATCAAAACAATAGCTGTCAGCGCTTGCCGGACAAGGGCAGGGGCCCGATATTCAATCAAACCCTGGACGAGCACCTGCTGGGCGTGCAGGCCCACGCCACACTCGTGGTGCACTCGCTGCCCAGCCTGGCGCACAGCCTGCCGGCGCTGAAGAACCACAAGCCGCTCAAGCGCCGCAGCGCTGACCCGCGCTTTGCCTGGCAGGACAAGGCCGCCGATCTGGCCGCCAGCGTGAACGCCCGTGCAGCGCAGCAGGGGGCCTTCATCGTCAACATGGCCTCCACCGGCTGCGGCAAGACACTAGGCAACGCCCGTGTCATGAACGCGCTGGCCGATCCCGCCACCGGCATGCGCTGCGCGTTCGCCATCGGGCTGCGCACGCTGACCCTGCAGACCGGCCGTGTTTTTCAGCAGGACCTGGGGCTGGGCGATGAACAGCTCGCCATCCAGGTGGGCGGCGCAGCCAGCCGCGCGCTGTTCGAGTACTGGGAGCAGCAAGCCGAGGCCACAGGCTCGGCCTCGCGCCAAGAATTGCTGGACGAAGCAGGCGCCGTGCTCCATGAAGGCAATGACCAGCATCCGCTGCTGCAACGCCTGACCGACGACGCCAAGGTCCGCGCCCTGGTGGGTGCGCCGCTGCTGGTCTGCACCGTGGACCACCTCACCCCCGCCACCGAAAGCCTGCGCGGCGGGCGCCAGATCGCACCCATGCTGCGCCTGCTGACGAGTGACCTGGTGCTGGACGAGCCCGACGACTTCGACATGGCCGACCTGCCTGCACTCACCCGGCTGGTGCACTGGGCGGGCCTGCTGGGCAGCCGCGTGCTGCTGTCGTCAGCCACGCTGCCACCCGCACTGGTGGAGGGCCTGTTCCTCGCCTATCGCGCCGGGCGTGCCGTGTATCAGCAGCATCGCAGCGAGCGGCCCGGCGAGCCCGTGCGCGTCTGTTGTTTATGGATCGACGAGTTCCACCAGGCCGCGCACGACTGTGCGGACGGATCCGGCTTCCGCGAGGCGCATAAGCAGTACGTGGACAAACGGATTGTCAAACTGAAGCAGGCAGAGGTGCGGCGGCTGGCACAGATTGCCCCCTTGCCTGACACCTGGCGCGGCATGCAAGAAGCAGAGCGCCGCAAAGACTTCGCCCGCCTGGTGCTGGCGCAGGCCTGGAATCTGCACCAGCAGCCCCACAACCACTGCACCGACACCAGCGGCAAGCGCGTGAGCCTGGGCCTCATCCGCATGGCCAACATCGCACCGCTGTACGACGTGGCGCTGGCCTTGCACGCAGCCGATGCACTGCCGCCCGAGCTGCAAGGGAAAGTGCGCATCCATCTGTGCGTGTACCACTCGCAGTTCCCCTTGCTGCTGCGTTCGACCATTGAGCAGCAACTGGACACCCTGCTCAACCGCCGTGGCGCCAAGGACGGGCTCGATCCTGCCTTGCAACGTCCGGCCCTGCGCGCATGCATCGACACCCACCCTGAACCGCACCACCTGTTCATCGTGCTGGGCTCGCCCGTTACGGAGGTCGGCCGCGACCACGACTACGACTGGGCCGTGGTGGAGCCTTCGTCCATGCGATCGCTGATCCAACTGGCCGGGCGCGTGCGGCGACACCGGCCTGGGGCAGTGGCGGGGGTGAACATGGTGGTGTTGGACAGCAACCTGCGGCACTACGAGAAACCCGACAAGCCCGCGTACGAGAGGCCAGGGTTTGAGACCGGGCATGCGCCGTTCCAGCTCAAGTCTCACTATCTACGTGACCTGCTTGTGCGAGACGTCGGCGAAGCCAATTCGTGGACTGTGGACGCACAACCGCGCATAGTCTTGCCGGCCGACAAGCTGGTGCCTAGCCGCCGCTGGGCAGACCTGGAACACGCCCGCATGCACGACAGCCTGCTGCCTAAGCCCCAGGGGAGCGCCCTCGCCACTCACGCCGCCTGTCTGCACTGGCACGAGCCCCCAAACGAAACGCCTCGGTCCCTTTGGCTCACCGGCCTGCTGCCGCAGTTTCAGCGCTTTCGCCGGGACGACCAGAAGCGTGATGACGTGGCCCTGCTGCCGTACGAGGAAGAAGCAACCCTTCGGCTGCACCGTGTGCAAGACGGTGAACGGCGCTATGACAAGCTTTACGTGCCCATTCACCAGAGCCTGTGCCACACGGTGCCTGCCGCGCAATTGGCATCGCTCAGCCTATCGCCCTGGATACAAGTGGATTTGATGGAGGAACTGGCTGCACTGGCGCAAACGCGGGGCCTATCGCTGGAGCACTGCGCAGAACGCTATGCCACCGCCAGCCTGCCTGAATCTCAAGCCGGCTGGTGGTGGGATGTCCATCTGGGTTTTGCCAAGAAAGTGTGAGCTGCCTATGCGGCAGAGAACCAGAGCCACGCAGGTTAGGTGACTTTTCTGAGCTGTCTTGCGACAGGACATTGATTGTCCGCCATTCCTGAGCTACCATGCAGGCGATCTCAAAAGCTTAATGCTACGCAGGTAAGCTGACTGGTTAAAAACAGGGATTTGAGAAAAACCGTGGTGCAAGTACCAGTTGCACCACGGTTGGTTCAGCAGTGTGCCCAGCAAGCACCAGGAGAAAGGAGGCTTTGTATTTAGCCACCACTTGATCTTATTAGCCGTTTGACGGTTCGCCGTCCAAACGTCTCCCCCGGTTTGGCTGTGTGCTGACCGGGGAATTTTAACTTCCAACCCTTTGGAAAGGTATTCCCATGTCTGAAGCCCCTGGGACAGGCGGCAAGGCAGGCTACCGAGCGGCCATCAGCGCCTTCTTGCAAGAGCGACTGCAAGCCAAGCTCGACAAGCTCAAGCCTGACGATCCCCAACGCGAGGAGGTGATTGCCTCGTTCGCCCATGATGTTTGGCTGGCCAGCGCAGCCAAGCGCGTGGAGCAGATCCAGGCCGTCACGCACTCCCTCAAACCCATCCACCCCGACGCGCGGGGCACAAATTTGTATGTGGAGCCCCGCACGTTGCCCCCGCTTGCCGAGTTGGGCAGCCATGCGCTGGGTGAGCGCTTTGTGAGCGACGTGGTAGGCAATGCCGCTGCGCTGGATGTGTACAAGCTGCTCAAGCTGGAGGTGAACGAACGCAGCCTGCTCACTGCCCTGCTGGCGCAGGATGCTGACGCATTGGCTGCCCTGCATGCCGACCCAGCGCAAGCCCGAGCGCTGCGTGATGCCTTCGTGTCATTGACCCAGCCGCGAGCCGAGGGCCCCGGCAGCCACACTCTGGCCAAGCAGCTGTACTGGCTGACGGGCAGCGATGCCTGCGACGACGCCAGCTACACCCTGCTGGCCCCGCTGTACGCTACATCGCTGGCGCATGCGGTGCACGCTCAAGTGCAGGAAGACCGCTTTGGCGAAGCCAACAAGGCTGCCCGGCAAGCGCGGCGCGAACAAAAGTTGCATGACGGCATGTTCCACGACTACCCCGGACTGGCGGTGCAGAACATGGGCGGTACGAAGCCACAGAACATCAGCCAGCTCAATAGCGAGCGCCGGGGCATGAACTACCTGCTGTCGTCACTACCCCCGCGGTGGCAGGCCAGCGCGGTCCGGCTGCCCGTCCATGCCACATCGGTCTTCGAAAGACTGTTCATCGCCCGGCCTGAGGTACGCCGCACCGTCCGGGCTTTGCGAACTTTTTTGGAATCGGACCCCGATGCCAATCTGGCTACCCGCGAGCGGCGCGAACAACTGCTGGATACGCTGGTGGATGAACTGGTATCGCTGGCCGCCGAGTTGCAGCAGATCCTGCCGCCGGGATGGAGTCGGGATGACGAGCGCTTTAACAACCTGGATGACGTAGAGGCGCTTTGGCTGGACCCTCTGCGCGCGGAGATGCCCGAAGAAGCCCGGTTTGCACACGATTGGTTGTACATGGATTGGCCTGCAGCCATCGGCAAGGCCTTCGGCAACTGGCTCAATCAACAACTGCGCGGCAAGCTACCGGTCGGTGACGCCGAAGCACGCGAGTGGAAGAAAGTGCTGCTGACAGACGAAGACGGGTTCAAGCAACAGTTGCGTGAATTGCGCGACAGGCTAGATGCTCCTCATTACATCCCCATCCGCAAAACGCATGCGGAGTTGGTGGCGCTGCAGGAGGAGAACCCATGAGTGCGCAACAACCCCAAGCTCTCATCGTTCTGCCGCATCTGCGCATCCAGAACGCCAACGCCATCGCCAGCCCACTCACGCACGGCTTCCCTTCCATCACTGCTTTCGTCGGCCTGATGTGGGCGCTGGAGCGCAAGCTGGCGCAGGCGGGTGTGCCGCTGCGGCTGCAAGGCGTGGGCGTGGTCTGCCACCACCACCAAGAGCAGGTCACGCAGGGCTATGTGCGCAGCTTCAACCTCACGCGCAACCCGGTGGACAAAGACGGCAGCACCGCCGCCATCGTGGAAGAAGGCCGCATGCACCTGCAGATCACGCTGGTGCTGGCCGCTTCGGAGAAGCGCACGCCCGGCGCTCCTGCGGCGCTGGTACAAGGCAACCAAGCGCAGTTGAACGAGTGGGCCGCGCAAGCGAGCCACATCCTGGCGGGCATGCGCGTGGCGGGGGGTAGTGTGCTGCCCTCGCGTCCCATGCCGGGCAAGCGGGTGCGGCCCTGGATGGCCATCGTGCCCGAAGACCTGGAGGCCGCCGCCAAAGAGTTCCGCCAATGGCGCCGGCAATGGCTTCCGGGCTTTGCCCTGGTGGGGCGTGATGACCTGTTGGCCCAGCGCCTTCAAGAGCTGCGCACCACCCGGCCCGACGCCACGCTGTTGGACGCTTGGCTGCACGCTGCCCGCTTCAACTACGCACCGGTAGTGCCTGACGGCGGAGTGCCAGCGCCCGACGGGCAGGTGAGGTGGGAGGACCCACAGCGCCGCAAAGGCGGCGGCTGGGTAGTGCCCCTCCCCGTAGGCTACGCAGCGCTTACGCCCGCCCACGCCCCGGGCACCGTACGCAATGCGCGCGACGCCACGGTGCCAATGCGGTTTGTGGAGTCAGTCTATGCACTAGGCGAGTGGATCAGCCCGCACCGCCTGACCCACCTGCGCCAGTTGCTGTGGTACGCCGAAGCCGACGAACCGCGGGGGCTATACCGCTGCCGTAATGGCTACCAGCCTGCGAAGACAGAAGACGCTGGCGCAGATGACACCGAAGCACCTGATGAATTGGACGACGAGCCCTATGAATACATCTGAGCCCCGTATGCCCGCCTCTTCGCATTCAACACGCCTATTTTTGAAAGATTGACACCATGACCGACAAACTCATCACCGCTTCCGTCTTGGCCTTCGAGCGCAAGCTGGATCCCTCTGACGCCGTACTCCACGCGGGCCGTTGGGAAGACCGGGCCCAGTCGCACAGCTGGCAGCCAGTGGTCAACCGGAAGAAATCCGTCCGCGGCACCATCAGCAACCGCCTCAAGGCCAAGGACCAAGACCCGGCCAAGCTGGATGCCGCCATCGAGAACCCGAACCTGCAAACCGTGGACGTGGCTGCGCTGCCCGCCCAGGCCGACACGCTCAAAGTGCAGTTCACGCTGCGCGTGCTGGGCGGTGCGGGCACGCCTTCGGCCTGCAACAGCGCGGCCTACCAGGCCAAGCTGCTGGCCACCGTGCAGGGCTATGTACAGCAGCACGGCTTTGACGAGCTGGCCCGGCGCTACGCAGCCAACTTGGCCAACGCACGCTTCCTGTGGCGCAACCGCACAGGGGCGGAACAGGTCGAAGTGATCGTGGAACAGATGCAGGACGGCCAAGCCGCGAAAACATGGTCTTTCAATGCCCTGGCCCTTGATACACGAGCGCTGGCAGCTATCAATAATGAAGCGCCCGAGCTTGAGGAACTGGGCCAGGCCATCGCTGCCGGACTGGCGGGTTCGTCCCATGTGCTGTTGCGGGTGACGGCCTTCGTGCGCCAGGGCGCGGGGCAGGAGGTATTCCCCTCGCAGGAGCTGATTCTGGACAAGGCCAGCGCAGGCAAGAGCAAGACGCTGTACGACGTGGATGGTGTCGCTGCCATCCACTCGCAGAAGATCGGCAACGCCATCCGCACCATCGACACCTGGTACGAAGGCGCCGAAACACTCGGCCCCATCGCGGTGGAGCCCTACGGCTCGGTAACCACCCAGGGCAAGGCCTACCGGCAGCCCAAGCAGAAGATGGACTTCTACACGCTGCTGGACAGCTGGCTTTTGAAAGACCAGGCGCCGCCTGCGGAGCAGCAGCACTTCGTGATGGCGGTGCTCATCCGTGGTGGCGTGTTCGGTGATGCCAGTTGATCCAGGGCCGGCCATGACGACGCACTACATCGACATTACCCTGCGGCCCGATCCCGAATTCAGCCATGCGCACCTGCTCGGTGCCCTGGTCGCCAAGCTGCACCGCGCCCTCGTCCATCTGCAAGCCGACGACATCGGGGTGAGCTTTCCCCAGCACGTCAGCGCTCCCTTGCCCCGGCGCACGTTGGGACCCCTGCTGCGCCTGCATGGGCAGCCCGCAGTGCTGGAAGCCCTGATGGCGCTGGAGTGGCTTCAAGGCATGCGCGATCACGTCCGGCTGACCAACCTTACGCCCGCGCCAGAGGAAGCGCAGCACCGAATCGTGCAGCGCCGCCAGTTCAAGACCAGTGCAGAGCGCTTGCGCCGTCGCCGCATGCAGCGAAAAGGTGAAACGGCCCAGCAGGCCGCCGCCGCCATTCCGGACAGCGTGGAGCAGCGTCCGCAATTACCGTACGTCCAGTTGCGAAGTCAGAGTACGGGACAGCCATTTTGCCTATTCATTGAGCATGGCCCCTTGTTAACCGCTGCGCAAAAGGGGCCTTTCAACGCCTTCGGCCTCAGCCGGGAGGCCAGCATCCCCTGGTTTTGACCCTTTTTTCTACAGGGAGGAACAAGTCCTTTGAAATCAAAGACTTGGAGTACTTCAAGAAATTTTGGTGAAAGGCGATAAAAGAGACTTTTCTTCTGGAGATTCAACAGGTTAGCTTGGTACATTTGAAGTTCTCTGCCGTGTAGGCAGCTCAGAAAACGCAAGTGCATAACCCTCAATCCCCCAGGCCGTTCTCTGCCGTGTAGGCAGCTCAGAAATTCGCCCAAGCCGGATGGCGTGATCACCTTGCGTTCTCTGCCGTGTAGGCAGCTCAGAAACGGACGGTGCGGCTCATGGGGGACGGTGATCATGTTCTCTGCCGTGTAGGCAGCTCAGAAATCGGGCACCTTGGCGGCCGGGCCGCGCGGCCTGTTCTCTGCCGTGTAGGCAGCTCAGAAATCAATGTGGTTCGTGCGAGGAGTCGTCAGAGAGTTCTCTGCCGTGTAGGCAGCTCAGAAAAGGGCCCGCCGCCGGCCCCAGGTCTTCCCCGCGTTCTCTGCCGTGTAGGCAGCTCAGAAAGGCAAGAGTGCGGCGCTGGTCGCGATGCTTGAGTTCTCTGCCGTGTAGGCAGCTCAGAAAACCTCCTGGGCCTGATGCAAGTACTTCCCGAAGTTCTCTGCCGTGTAGGCAGCTCAGAAAGTAGCGGGCCCGCCGGATGAGCGTGTGGACTTGTTCTCTGCCGTGTAGGCAGCTCAGAAATGCTGTTCGCCTGGGAAGGCAGCGCCGCCGTCGTTCTCTGCCGTGTAGGCAGCTCAGAAATTCAAATCCTTCTCCAGCGCCTCATACAGCGCGTTCTCTGCCGTGTAGGCAGCTCAGAAAAGCATTCCATTTGTGCAGAGGCAGCGATGCGAGTTCTCTGCCGTGTAGGCAGCTCAGAAAATCTGCAGCCGGTTGTCGGCCTGGATCTCGCGGTTCTCTGCCGTGTAGGCAGCTCAGAAAGAAATGCGCCAGCAAGCCGAGCGCGACACCTGGTTCTCTGCCGTGTAGGCAGCTCAGAAATCATCGAAGTAGTCATGGTCGGCATCCGTGATGTTCTCTGCCGTGTAGGCAGCTCAGAAACGGCCCCAACCACATGCGATGGGTGCCCGTCAGTTCTCTGCCGTGTAGGCAGCTCAGAAACTGCTGCACCACCGCGCCCGTCTGAGAGGACGGTTCTCTGCCGTGTAGGCAGCTCAGAAATCCACCACGCAGGGCTGCATGACGGGGATGTTGTTCTCTGCCGTGTAGGCAGCTCAGAAAATGCGGGTCACGGTGTTTCTCTTCGAACATGAGTTCTCTGCCGTGTAGGCAGCTCAGAAACCATGTAGCGCTCGCTCGCGCAGCGTGCCCCAGTTCTCTGCCGTGTAGGCAGCTCAGAAATCGATGGCCCAAATATGCTGCAGCAACCCCCGGTTCTCTGCCGTGTAGGCAGCTCAGAAAGCAGGCGGTGCTGGGGCCGGCGGCGCCCTGATGTTCTCTGCCGTGTAGGCAGCTCAGAAAATCGGCATCAGCGGACAGGGCTTTTTGGTACGCGTTCTCTGCCGTGTAGGCAGCTCAGAAATGATGCGCGACGATGGCTCGCTGTTTTCCGGGGTTCTCTGCCGTGTAGGCAGCTCAGAAAACGCACCACAACGGGGCAAAGCAGATGGCGGAGTTCTCTGCCGTGTAGGCAGCTCAGAAAATGCCCTCTTGCATCAGCACGCCGTCGCTTGTGTTCTCTGCCGTGTAGGCAGCTCAGAAAATCGCGTCCGGGTGCTTCCGAAAATTCGCTGCGTTCTCTGCCGTGTAGGCAGCTCAGAAAATCAAGGCGTTCCAGCGGTTCGGAGTTGGACCGTTCTCTGCCGTGTAGGCAGCTCAGAAATTGGAGAGGCGGCGGTCGGGGCCGATGTAGGGGTTCTCTGCCGTGTAGGCAGCTCAGAAAAAGCAGGCCGACCTGGACGTGTTCGTCAAGGCGTTCTCTGCCGTGTAGGCAGCTCAGAAAACTGCAGATGCCAGGCGTCATCTACCCATGCTGTTCTCTGCCGTGTAGGCAGCTCAGAAAAGGCACTCGGTTTGGTACTGCGCGGCTTGCCGGTTCTCTGCCGTGTAGGCAGCTCAGAAATGCACGCGCCCTGCCCCTTTTTTTGTGGACTTGTTCTCTGCCGTGTAGGCAGCTCAGAAAAAACGCAGGCCGCCGCATCGGCTCGATGGATGGTTCTCTGCCGTGTAGGCAGCTCAGAAACGGCCGGCATCGAGGGCATTGCATCAGTCCTGGTTCTCTGCCGTGTAGGCAGCTCAGAAAACAGAAAAAGCCCGAATTGTGGAACTCCTGCGGTTCTCTGCCGTGTAGGCAGCTCAGAAAAGCAGGTCGATGGCGGATGTGGGCGCGGCGGGGTTCTCTGCCGTGTAGGCAGCTCAGAAAGAGATCGCCGTCGAGGCCATCGACCGGCCCTGGTTCTCTGCCGTGTAGGCAGCTCAGAAATACCCGTGAGCTGTCGCGGGTGAGCTGGCATAGTTCTCTGCCGTGTAGGCAGCTCAGAAAATTCGGTCCAGCCCAGGCCCGTGAATGCTCGATACCCCGGCAAGTTCTCCGCCGCATAGACACGTCACTTAAAACCTGGCTTGCATCAGACAGCTACTCCCGCAGAAAAACCACGCAGCCCGGCCGCCTCGCGTCCCGCTCCACAATCCGCCCTCCCATGCCCCCCCGCACCATCCCCCTCGTCGACACCGACCGCCCGGGCACCTGGACGCGCCACCGCGCCGGCCTGTGCGAGTCCTGCAACGCCAACTGCTGCACCATGCCGCTCGAAGTGCAGCTGCCCGACCTGGTGCGCCTGGGCCTGGTCGAAGCTTTCGAGGCCGACAACGTCGAGCCGCGCCTGATCGCCCGGCGCCTCTCCAAGGCGCGGCTGATCGACCACTTCAGCCCGAAAAATCAGCTGTTCACCCTGGCGCGGCGTGCCAGCGGCGACTGCCAGTTCCTGGATGCGCGCACGCGCCGCTGCACGGTGTACGAGCGCCGGCCCGAGACCTGCCGCCTGCATCCGCAGCAGAAAAGCCCCCGCCCTGGCTGGTGCGCCTATGGCGCGCGGATGCCGGCGCGGCCCTGAAAAAAGCCCTCCGCACCCAGGCCCGCCATGTACACGCCCGCCGCCTTTGCCGAAGACCGCCCCGAAGCCCTGCACGGCCTGATCCGCGCACACCCGCTGGGCCTGCTGTGCCGCCAGGGCCCCCAGGGGCTGGATGCCGAGCACCTGCCTTTTTTGCTCGACGCCGAGCGCGGCCCGCACGGCACGCTGGTGGCGCACGTGGCGCGCGCCAATGCGCTGTGGCGCGAGGTGCCGGCCGGCGGCGCGGTCGATGCGCTGGTGGTGTTTCGCGGGCAGCACGGCTACATCTCGCCCAACTGGTACCCCTCCAAGCACGAGACGCACCGCGCCGTGCCCACCTGGAACTACGAGGCGGTGCACGTGCACGGCCGGCTCACCGTGCATGACGACGAGCGCCATGTGCGCCGCGTGGTCGCACGCCTGACGCGCCAGCACGAGGCCGCCGAGCCCCAGCCCTGGCGGATGGGCGACGCGCCGCGCGACTATCTGGACGAGATGCTGCGCGCCATCGTCGGCATCGAGGTGGGCATCACGCGCATCGAGGGCAAGCGCAAGCTGAGCCAGAACCGCACCGCGCCCGACCGGGACGGCGTTATCGGCCAGCTGCAGACGCGCGGCCAGCAGGCCCTGGCCGAGGCGATGCGCCGGGCAGCTGAGCGCCAGCCGCCGGGCTGAGCGGCCAATCAGAGCGTCTCGCGCTGCACGAAACCCTGGGGCGGGGGCTCGGGTGCAGCCTCCTCGGCCACTTCGACGCGGTCCACGCGCGCATCACGCGGCCCCTGCTGCGCCCAGTCCACCAGGGCCTGCACGGCCGCCTGCGTGCCCATGATCAGGGCTTCGACCGTGCCATCGCTGCGGTTGCGCACCCAGCCGGCAACGCCCAGGCGGCGCGCCTGCTCGACGGTGGACTGGCGGTAATACACGCCCTGCACCCGGCCGTGGATGCGCAGGCGCCGGGCAACGAAGGTCGATGGGTTCGAGGAAGAGATGCAGCGGCTGTCGGACATGCGCCGCACTGTAGCGCCTGGGGCCGCGCCGGCGCTGTAGGCGCCGGGCTTCGGCCTGCAGGGCGCGCGGGCCGACAGCGGGCATGGCGCGGCCGTGCTGTGATCGGCGCTTCGGCCGCACGGGCCGGCCGAGTTCAACCACCCCGCCACAGGAGCCAGCACATGAGCGAGAAATCCGCATCCGTCCACTGGGAGGGCGCCGGCCGCGCCGGCCAGGGCCAGGTCAGCACCGAAACCGGGTCGCTGCAGAAATACCCCTACGGCTTTGCCAGCCGCTTTGGTGACGACCGCAAGGGCACCAACCCGGAAGAGATCCTGGGCGCCGCGCACGCCGCCTGCTTCACCATGGCCGTCTCGTTCGCCTGCGACAAGGCGGGCTTTGCCACGCGCACGCTCGACACCACGGCACGCGTGCGCCTGGCCAAGGAGGGCGAGGGCTTCAAGATCGATCGCATCGCGCTCACGCTCACGGCCCGCATTCCCGGCATCGGCGAGGATGAGTTCCAGAAGATCGCCGAAGAGGCCAAGCGCAACTGCCCCCTGTCCAAGGCCTTGGCCGCCGTGCCCGAGATCACCTTGCAGGCCCGGCTGGAGCAGGGCGACTGAAGGCTGCTGCGGCAGCACCCGGCGCTGGCCGATTTATCTGATTGAAAAAGCCGTTCTTCCCTTGCGCAGCAACGGCTTTCAGCTATGAAAAATGATTCCGCCTGGCACGCCTCGCCCCACCGCCCGGCGCGCCGTGATGGCGCTACGGACTATGAGCTCCCGCCAGACCTAAACCGGCGGGCGCGGCCGGGTGCGGCTCTCGTCAGTCTGCAGGCCCTGGTCGGTGTCCTGCAGGCCGCGTTCGAGGTCGCGCGCACCTTGCTGCACCCGGGGATCGGGCGTATCGCTGGTCATGTCGACGTCCTGGTCGCGCTCGTGCGGCATGCGGGGCGGGTTCTGCGCCTCGTCCTTGCGGGCGGGCTGCGTCAGGTCCACGCCATGCAGGTTGGCGGGCTTGCCCGGCGGGTCGCGGTCCTGGGGTGAGGTGGGGATGGTGTGAGCAGTGGGCTGGTTTGCCATGGCAGGCCTCGGCAGTGTGCGGTGAAGGAAAAAGGGTCCAGAAATGGGCAGGCGGGCGGGCTGCCGCCGTCTGCCAGGGCCATGCTAGGGTGGCGGCGCGAGGCACGGGCGTAGGCCCGGGCCGGGCAACCCCATAGGCTGTGTGCCCGCGGCGTTCCGCTACCATCCTGGATAAACATACAGGCTTTCCTACAGGCTTTTTTTGTCGCTCTTTCCCCCCATGACCGCGCAGCAGTGGGCCGATGGCGCCCTGCAGACCTTCGAGGCGGTGGTGCAGTCCACCGCCGGCTTTCGCGCGCGCGAGGGCCAGCGCCTCATGGCCGAGCGGGTGGCCGAGACCTTCAGCCGCGCCGAGCTGGGCAAGGCCGAGGACGGAGACGAGGAGCCCGGGCGCGCCATCGCCGTGGTGCAGGCCGGCACGGGGGTGGGCAAGTCGCTGGCCTACAGCGCGCCGGCCATCGCCCTGGCGCTGTCGCGCGGCACGCGGGTCGTCATCTCCACCGCCACCGTGGCGCTGCAGGAGCAGCTGGTCACCAAGGACCTGCCGGCGCTGGCCGCGCACCTGGACGAGCCGCTGCGCTTTGCCCTGGCCAAAGGGCGCGGGCGCTACGTCTGCAAGCTCAAGCTCGAGCGGCTGGCCGCCGGCACCGACGACGAGTTCGGCGCCACGGAGGACCTGTTCGGCGCGCCCGCCGAGGAGCCCGAGGCCGCCCCCACCCCGAAGAGCCGCCAGGGCGCGCAGGCGCGCATGAAGTTCTACGCCAGCATGGCCGACGCTCTGGCCTCGGGCAGCTGGGACGGCGACCGCGACACGCTGCAGCACCCGCCCGAGCCCGAGGCCTGGACGCCCGTGGCGGCCGAGATGCACTCCTGCACCGGCCGGCACTGCCCTATGTTCTCGCAGTGCACCTATTACGACCGGCGCAAGGAGCTGGTGGCCGCCCAAGTCATCGTCGCCAACCACGACCTGCTGCTGTCGTCCCTGGGCGCGCGCCTGCTGCCCGACCTGGACAACTGCCTGCTGATCCTGGACGAGGCGCACCACCTGCCCTCGACCGCCCTGTCGCAGTTCGCCTGCGAGGTGGACCTGTCCTACCTCGGCTGGATCGACAAGCTCGCCAGCCGCGCGCTGCGCATCGGGCAGCTGGTCGAAGTGGCCGAGATCGCCGACATCCCCAACCACGCCGCGCGCCTGCGTGCCGCGCTGCAGGATGCGGCCCGCCTGGCCATGGACCTGTACGGCGAGAGCCTGCGCGCCGCGCCGCGCGCCGGCAGCGGCGCCGGCCTGCCCACGCGCGCCCGGGTGGCCTGCGGCCTACTGCCCGAGCCGCTGCGCGAGCCTTTTGGTCAGGCCGCCCAGCACGCCGAGGGCTTCATCGAGGCGCTGCGCGCCATCGCCAAGGCGCTGCGCAGCGCCATGCGCGAGACGCCGGACGAGGCGCGCCGGCTGTCGCAGCTCTACGCCCAGATCGGGGCGCTGGCGCCGCGGCTCGAGGCCGTGCACGCGGCGGCGCAGCTGCTCACGGCCGAGGCGCCCGAGGGCGCCGTGCCCGCGGCCAAGTGGTTCACCCTGTCGACGCAGGGCGACTTCGCCAGCCTGCGCGCGCACGCCAGCCCCGTGCTGCCGGGCAACGCGTTGCGTCAGCACCTGTGGTCGGCCGTGCGCGGTGCGGTGCTAACCTCGGCCACGCTCGCCAGCTGCGGGCAGTTCGACTTTTTCCTGCGCGAGGCCGGCCTGTCGGGCGACGCGGCGGTCTCCACGCTCTCGGTGGACAGCCCCTTCGACTACCCCCGCCAGGGCACGCTGGTGGCGCACGAGACACGCGCCGAGCCGCGCGACGCGCAGGCCTTCACCGCCGAGATGGTGGACGCACTGCTGACCGACCTGGCGCAGGTCGAGGCCGGCGCGCTGGTGCTGTTCACCTCGCGCGAGCAGATGCGCCGCGCCGAGGCCGAGCTGCCCACGGCGCTGCGCAGTGCCGTGCTGGTGCAGGGCCAGCTGCCCCGGCGCGAGCTGCTGGCGCGCCACCGCGAGCGGGTCGCCGCGGGGCAGCCGTCCATCATCTTCGGCATGCAGTCCTTCGGCGAGGGGCTGGACCTGCCCGGGCGGCTGTGCGAGTCGCTGTTCATCACCAAGCTGCCCTTTGCCCCGCCCGACGATCCGGTGGGCGAGGCCCGCGCCGAGTGGCTGCGCGCCGCCGGGCGCGACCCGTTCAGCGAGCTGGTGGTGCCGGCCACCGCCATCCGCCTGGCGCAATGGGTGGGCCGGGCCATCCGCACCGAGGACGACCACGCCCGGGTGTTCTGCTACGACAAGCGCCTGGTGCGCACCGGCTACGGCCAGCGTCTGCTGGCCGGGCTGCCGCCGTTCACGCTGCAGCGGCGCGCGGGCTGAAGGCAGCCCGCACGGGCGCCCATTGGCCGCGCGCGTCGGACGGCCCCCACAGCGGCGCTGGCCCGGCGCTGACCCGGCGCCCGCGGGTGCAGGCCTACAGTGGTCTGGACGGACGGCGGCCCGCCTTGGCGAGCGCCGCGCTCTCGCATCCATCCACCCTGCCTGGAGCCCCTTGCATGACTTCCGAGACCGACGACCCCCGCGCCGCGCTGTTTGAGCGCATCAAGGACATCCGCTTTGGCATGCTGACGCACCGTGCGGCCAGCGGCATGCTGCACTCGCACCCGCTGACCACGCTCAACAAGGACATCGACCAGCAGGCGCAGCTGTATTTCTTCATCCCACGCGACGGCGAGCTGCACGAGCGCCTGGCCGCCGACAGCCAGGTCAACCTGAGCTACGCCGACCCGGGCGAGGACTGCTACGTCTCGGTCTCCGGCACTGCCGCCTTCATCGAGGACGCGGCGCGCAAGGAAGAGCTCTGGAACCCCATGGCCAAGGCCTGGTTCCCGGACGGCCCGGGCGACCCCAACCTGGTGCTGCTGGCGGTGCACATCCAGCACGCCGAGTACTGGGACGTCAAGGAAAGCAAGCTGACCCAGCTCTACAAGATGGCCACCGCCGCCATGACGGGCGAGCGGCCCAAGGGGCTGGGCGAGCACCGCGAACTCGATCTTTGACACCCGCATCCACAGGAGGAATCTCTCATGCATCCACAAAACGAAAAGACCACCCAGGACGTCTCTCCGCAGACCGGCAAGCCCCGCGAGGAGGGGCAGGGCACGCAGGACGCCGAAGTGCAGACCAGCAACAAGGAGTCCGCCCAGCGCCGCGACCTCCAGAGCAACGTCGGCAGCGACAACCAGGTGCAAGAGCGCCGCGGCACCAACCTGGACAAGTTCTGACGACATTGTCTTGAGAATCAGCTGGAAACCCGCGCCAGTCGCGGGTTTCCAGCTATCAAAACGGGTTTTTCAGGTCAGGGGGCGAGGCCCCTCGGGGTCAGTGCCGGTGCCGCCGGGCGCCTGCTGCGCTACGCTCGGCCCCCATGTCCCGCTGCCTCTTTCCCCGTTTCGCGCACATGGCTGCCGCGCTGGGCCTGGGCGCTGTGCTGGTCGGCTGCGCCGCGCCGCCCTCCGGCAGCGTGCGCGCAAGTGCCCCTGCGGCTGGCAGCAGCGCAGCCCGGATGCCCTACGCGCGCCTGTCGCCCGAGCAGTCGAGCGACATCGCCATCCACGCCCTGGGCCTGGTCGGCACGCCCTACCGCTACGGCGGCAACACCCCCGACAGCGGCTTCGACTGCAGCGGCCTGATCGGCTACGTCTATACCAGCCGCGCCGGCGTGGCGCCGCCGCGCACGGTGGCCCAGCTCAGCAGTTTCGGCGCCGACGTGGACATGGCCGACCTGCGCACCGGCGACCTGGTGGTGTTCGGCCAGGGCCGGGCCACGCACGCCGGCATCTACGTGGGCGAAGGGCGCTTCGTGCACGCGCCCTCCACTGGCGGCACGGTGCGGCTGGACCACCTGCAGTCGCGCCACTGGGCCCGCCAGAACGCGCGCTTTCGCCGGCCGTGAGAGCCTTCTGCCTGTACAGGCCGTGAGCCCGTCAGCAGCGCGTCGGACACGGGCGCGACAATCGCCCCCCATGATCCATACCGCCACTTCCTCTTTTTCCACGCAGGACACGACCCGCATCGATGACCTGCGCATCAAGGCCGTGCGCCCGCTCATCACGCCGGCGCTGCTGCAGGAATGGCTGCCCGCGACCGAGGCGGCGCAGGCCCTGGTCGAGGACAGCCGCGCCGCCATCGCCCGGGTGCTGGCCGGGCAGGACGACCGGCTCGTCGTCGTCGTCGGCCCCTGCTCCATCCACGACCACGATGAGGCGATCGAGTACGCACGCCTGCTCAAGGCCGAGGCCGATGCGCTGGCGACCGAGCTGCTGGTCGTGATGCGCGTGTATTTCGAGAAGCCCCGCACCACCGTGGGCTGGAAGGGCTACATCAACGACCCGCGCCTGGACGGCAGCTTCGCCATCAACGAGGGACTGGAGCGCGCCCGGGCGCTGCTGCTGGACGTGCTGGCGCTGGGCCTGCCCGTGGGCACCGAGTTCCTGGACCTGCTCAGCCCGCAGTTCATCAGCGACCTGGTCAGCTGGGGCGCCATCGGCGCGCGCACCACCGAAAGCCAGAGCCACCGGCAGCTGGCCAGCGGCCTGTCGTGTCCGGTGGGCTTCAAGAACGGCACCGACGGCGGCGTGCGCGTGGCCGCCGACGCCATGCTTGCCGCGCGCTCGTCCCATGCCTTCATGGGCATGACCAAGATGGGCCAGGCGGCCATCTTCGAGACGCGCGGCAACCACGACTGCCACGTCATCCTGCGCGGCGGCCGCCAGCCCAACTATGGCGCCGCCGACGTGCAGGCAGCCTGCGAACTGCTGGCCGCCAGCGGCCTGCGCGAGCAGGTCATGGTCGACCTGTCGCACGCCAACAGCAGCAAGCAGCACGCGCGCCAGATCGCCGTGGGCGAGGACGTGGCCGCGCAGATCGCGGCGGGCGATGTGCGCATCACCGGCATCATGGTCGAGAGCCACCTGAACGAGGGCCGCCAGGACATCGTGCCCGGGCAGCCGCTGGCGCCCGGTGTCTCGGTGACCGACGCCTGCATCGGCTTCGCGCAGACGGTGCCGCTCTTGCAGGCGCTGGCCGGCGCCGTCCGCGCGCGCCGCGGCAGGGCCGCGGTCTGACCGGGCGGTCAATTCTCCGGTGTACCATGGCCGCTCCGCCGCAGGCCAATTTTTCTGCTTCGAGGACAGGCCACCTGGCGGTGCCTTCGCTTCCAGCCCATGCAGATGTCCCGCAACGCTTCGCCGTGTGACCGCATCGAGCCGTCCGAGCGCTCCGCCTGTGGAGGGCTGCGCCCGTGAGCACCTCCACCATCAGCGCCCCCGTCCAGCTGCAAGGCGAGAGCCGTGCCCAGGCGCTGCGCGCGGTGGCACGCCTGGCGCGCGCGGTGGGCTGGCAGCTGCTGCTGCCCCCGCCTGGCAAGACGCGGGGCGACCTGACCGGGGCGGCGTTCTGCTGGGCGCCCGAGGCCGCGCACCTGTTCGGCTGGCCGCGCACGCCCCAGCCCCTGGCGCATGCGCTGCTGCAGTTCGCGCCCGAAGATCGCTCGCTGGTGCATGAGGCGCTGGCCCAGTGCGCGCTGCGCGGCCAGTCCTTCGACCTGCTGGCGCAGGCGCTGCTGCCGGACGGCCAGCAGATGTGCGTGCGCCTGGCCGGCCAGGGCGTGCGCGACGCCGACGGGCGCATCACCGCGCTGTATGGCGCGGCGCAGGACGTGCGCGAGAGCGAGGAGCGCTTTCAGCTGGTGGCGCGCGCCACGTCCGACACCATCTGGGACTGGAACCTGTTGAGCGACGCCCTGTGGTGGAGCGAGGGCCTGCAGCGCCTGACCGGCGAGACGCGCGCCGACCTGCCGCCCGACAGCCGCTCCTGGACCGAGCGCCTGCACCCCACCGATGGCCTCAAGGTGATCGAGGCGCTCTACACCACCATCGCCGGCACCGGCCAGCACTGGAGTGCCGAGTACCGCTTTCGCCGCAAGGACGGCAGCTACGCCTGGGTGAGCGACCGCGGCTTCGTGCTGCGCGATGCCGCCGGCGTCGCCTACCGCATGGTGGGCGGCATGAAGGACATCAGCACGCACAAGCAGATGGAGCTCAACGCCCGCGCCGAGGCGCGCGCGCACGTGCTCCTGCTACAGGTGCAGCAGCAGATCACGCGGCTGGACCAGCCGCTGCAGGAGGCGCTGGCGCAGGCGGCCGAGGCGGCCTGCGAGCTAGCCGGCGCCGAGGCAGCACTGGTGGCGCTGCGCGAAGGGGACGCGCTGCGCATGCTGGCCGCCGTCGGCGCGCAGCCCCTGCCGCCGCTGCAGCAGGCCACGCCGCTGCAGGACTGCCCGCCCTGGCTGCAGCTGGAGGCGCTGGCCGGCGCCCCGGGGGCCGCGGCCCACGCCACGGGCGAGGAACACGGTCGCCAATTCGTGGCCGTGCCCCTGTCGGCTGGCGGCGAGCTGTTGGGCCTCGTGCAGGTGCTGGCGCCGCCGCACCGGCCGCTGGCGCAGCAGCACCTGGCGCACCTGCGCATCCTGGCGGAGTCGCTGGCGGCGCTGGTGCAGCTGCGCCGGGTCGAAGCGCGGCTACGCGCCTCCGAGCGCCAATACCGCAGCCTGTTTGCCGAGCATGCCCAGCCCATGTGGGTCTGCGAGCGCGGCAGCCTGCGCATCCTGGCGGCCAACCGCGCCATGGCGCGGCACTACGGCTACGACCAGCAGGAACTGCTGGAGCTGGACATGCGGGCGCTGTGGCCGCCCGCGCAGCAGGCAGGCGTGGATGCCGCCGTGGCCCAGGCAGGCGCCTCGCACGCCCCCACGCTGTGGCGCCACCAGCGCCGCGGGGGCGCGCCCATCGACGTGGAGGCGGTGCTGGGCGAGACCGAATTCGACGGCCGCCCCGCCTGGCAGGTGCTGGCCAGCGACGTGACCGAGCGCTGCCGCATGGAGGACGAGCTGGCCCGCGTCAACCGTGCCCGGCGCATGAAGACCGCCTGCAGCGAGCTGCTGGTGCGGGCCTCGTCCGAGGACGAGCTGCTGCACGCCGTGTGCCGCATGACGGTGGAGATCGGCGGCTACTCGCTGGCCTGGGTGGGCATGGCGCGCAGCGACATGCGCCGGAGCATCGACATCGTGGCCAGCGCCGGCGGCTTCGAGGACTACGTGGCGCAGCTGCACCTGAGCTGGTCGCCGGCCGATCCGCGCGGGCGCGGCCCGGCGGGCAAGGCGCTGCGCAGTGGCCAGACCGTGATCGTGCGTGACGTCGATGCCGCTTCGGGCTTTCATTCCTGGTCGCACGAGCTCACGCGCAAGGGCCTGCACGCCGTGGTCTGCCTGCCGCTCAAGAGCAGCGGCGAATCATTCGGGCTGCTGTACCTGTACGCGCCCGAGGTGCTGCACATCGGCCAGGAGGAGACGCAGCTGCTCGAAGCCCTGGCCGCCGACCTGGCCTACGGCATTCAGGGCCTGCGCACGCGCGCCGGCCAGCAGCGCCTGCAGTCGGTGCTGCTGAAGGTGGCAGCGGCCGTCTCCGACGGCACGGGCGCGCAGTTCTTCGAGCGGCTGGCGCAGAACATGGCCTCGGCCCTGGGCGCGCAGATCGCCTGCGTGGCCCGGCTGCTGCCGGCCGAGCCGGGCGGACCCCAGCGCGTGGCGACGCTGTCGCACGTCTGCCAGGGCCACACCCAGGCCAATGGCGAATACGCGCTGGAGGGCACGCCCAGCCACTACCTGCTCACGCACCGCCAGTACGTGGTGGCCGACCACGCGGCCACGCTCTACCCCAACGCCCCGCTGCTGGCGCGCTCGGGCGCGCGCAGCTATGTCGGCCAGCAGCTGGCCGACCGCAACGGCGTGCCCATCGGTCTGCTGTTCGTGGCTTACGAGCAGCCGCTGGAGCCCACGCAGTTCGTGGTGAACACGCTGCAGATTTTTGCTGCCCGCGCCACCGCCGAACTCGAGCGCCAGACGGCCGACGCGCACATCCGGCGCCAGGCCTCGCTGCTGGACAAGGCGCGCGACGCCATCATCGTGCGCGACCTGCAGCACCGCGTGATCTACTGGAACCACAGCGCCGAGCGCCTGTACGGCTGGCGCAGCGCCGAGGTGCTGGGCCGCAACGTGAGCGAGCTGCTGTACCGCGACCCTTCGATCTTCCACCACGCCATGCAGGCCACCCTGCGCGAGGGCGAGTGGGGCGGCGAGATCGTGCAGTACGACCGCGAAGGCCGCCGGCTGGAGGTGGAGGGCCGCTGGACGCTGGTGCGCACCGACGATGGCGAGCCCGAGGCGGTGCTGGCCATGAACACCGACATCGCCCAGCGCAAGGCCAGCGAGCGCGAGATCCAGCGCCTGGCCTTCTTCGACGCGCTGACCGGCCTGCCCAACCGGTTGCAGCTCATGCAGCACATGGAGCGCGCCCTGCTCGGCCAAGCCCGCGAGGGCGGCGGCGGCGGCCCGGACCCGCACGGCGCGCTGCTGTTCATCGACCTGGACAACTTCAAGACCCTCAACGACACGCTGGGCCACGACATGGGCGACCAGCTGCTGCAGCAGGTGGCCGAGCGCCTGCGCGGCTGCACGCACGCGGACGACCTGATCGCGCGCATCGGCGGCGACGAGTTCGTGGTGCTGCAGCGCTACCCCGACATCACGCAGCTGCGGCCGGTGGCGCAGGCGCTCAGCCTGGGCGAGGAGCTGCTGGCGGTGCTGGCCGCGCCCTACACGCTGGGCGACTACCAGGCGCGCAGCACGCCCAGCATTGGCATCGCCGTGTTCGGCGACCTGCCCACCAGCGTGGGCGAGCTGCTCAAGCAGGCGGACATGGCCATGTACCAGGCCAAGATGGCCGGGCGCAACACGTTGCGCTTCTTCGACCCGACCATGGAGCAGGCGCTGGCCGAGCGCACGCAGCTGGAGGCGGACCTGCGCGAGGCCCTGGCGCAGGGCCAGTTCCACCTGGCCTACCAGCCCGTGATGGATAGCGCCGGCCACGTGCGCGGCGTCGAGGCGCTGACGCGCTGGCAGCACCCCGGGCGCGATGGCGTCTCGCCCGCGGTCTTCATCCCGCTGGCCGAGGAGACAGGGCTCATCCTGCCGCTGGGCCGCTGGGTGCTGCACACGGCCTGTGCGGTGCTGGCGCAGTGGCAGCGCGAGCCGCGCCTGGCCCACCTGACCATGGCGGTGAACGTGAGCTCGCGCCAGTTCCGCAATGCCGGCTTCGTCGATGAGGTGCTGCGCACGCTGGCCGATACCGGCGCTCCCGCGCGCCAGCTCAAGCTGGAGATCACCGAGAGCCTGCTGGTCGAGGACATGCAGGCGACCATCGCCACCATGCAGGCCCTGTGCGCGCATGGCGTGGGGTTTTCGCTGGACGACTTCGGCACCGGCTACTCGTCGCTGGCCTACCTCAAGCGCATGCCGCTGGCGCAGCTGAAGATCGACCAGAGCTTCGTGCGCGACCTGCTGACCGACCCCAACGACGCGGCCATCGTCAAGACCATCATCGCCCTGGCCTCCAGTCTCGGGCTCGAGGCCATCGCCGAGGGCGTGGAGACCCACGACCAGCACCACTGGCTGGGCAAGGCCGGCTGCAGCGGCTACCAGGGCTACCACTTCAGCCGGCCGCTGCCCCTGGCGCAGCTGGAGGGCTGGCTGCGCCAGCGCATGGCTCACGACGCCTGAAACGGCCAGAGGATCGGGATGAAGACCATCCCGGCCACCCAGAAGATGAGGTTCAGCGGCGCCCCGACCTTCATGAAATCCGAGAAGCGATAACCCCCGGCGCTGTAGACCATGGTGTTGGTCTGGTAGCCCACCGGCGTGAGGAAGCTGGTCGAGGCCGAGAACAGCACCGCGATCAGGAACGGCGTGGGGTCGGCGTCCACCAGGCGCGCCGCGGAGAACGCGATCGGCGTGAGCAGCACCGCCGCCGCCGCGTGGCTCATCATTTCGCTCAGCAGTAGCGCCAGCAGGTACAGCACGCCCAGCACCACCAGCGGGCCGTGGCTGCTGACCAGGCCGATGGTGTGGTCCACCAGGAACTGCGCCGCGCCGCTGTTGTTCACCGCCGTACCCAGGGGCAGCAGACAGGCTATCAGCAGCAGGATGCGTCCGTCGATGGCGTCGTACAGGTTGTCCAGGTCCACGCAGCCGGCCAGCACCATGGCCACGGCGCCGGCCAGGGCGGCAATGGCGATGCTGACCCAGCCCAGCGCCGCGCCGGCCACCACCAGCGCCATGGTGATGAGCGCGAACGGCGCGCGCCAGCCCTTCGGGGTGGGCGCGGCGCGCTCGGACAGCACGACGATGGTGTTGTTGCTGCGCAGCTTGCCCACCTCGGACTCGCGCATCAGCACCAGCAGGATGTCGCCCACGGCCAGGCGCACGCTGTCGAGGTGCTCGCGGATGACCTGGCCACGCCGCTGGATGCCCAGGATGGCGTTGTGCCGCGGCAGGCGCCGGTCCACCGCCTGGATGGTGCGCCCCAGCAGGGGCGAGTTGGTGGCGATCATGACCTCCACCATCAACTGCTTGTCGCGCTCGGCCTCGCCGGCTTCCTGGTCGCCGCGCTGCACGGTGCCTTGCGCGTTGGCCTGGCGGTGGTATTGCAGTTGCAGCTCTTCCTTGAGCTTTTCCAGCTGCGACCACTTGCCGCGCACCAGCAGCACGTCGCCCTGCTCGAGTTTTTGCGACTTCGGTGCCCACATGCGCTCGTGCCCGCGCCACAGCTCCAGCACATAGATCTTGTACTTGCTGCTGATTTTCGCCTCCTCCAGGGTCATGCCCAGGCAGGTGGAGTCTTCGTCGACCAGCAGCTCGGTCACGTAGTGGCCCGATTCCTGCACCGTGGGCAGGTCCAGCTGGCCCTGGCTGGGCAGCAGCCAGCGGCCCAGGGTCAGCAGGTACAGGCAGCCCGCCGCCCAGCAGATCAGCCCCAGGGGCAGGAACTCGAACATCGAAAAGCCGCGATGCCCCAGGTCCTTGGCCACCGAGTTGACCAGCAGGTTGGTGGAGCTGCCGATCAGTGTCCACACGCCCGTCATCTGCGAGACGTAGGACAGCGGGATCAGCGCCTTGGTCGGCGGCATGCCGATGTTCATGCTGGCGTTGATGACGATGGGGATGAACACCGCCACCACCGCCGTGTTGCTGACGAACGGCGCGATCAGCCCGAGCAGGCCGAACAGCAGCAGCAGGAACACCACCGGCGAGCGGCTCTTGCTGAGCAGCCGCGCGATGGCCGACAGCGCGCCGGTGTTCTCGATGCCGGCGGCCAGGATGAACATGGCGGCCACGGTGATGGTCGCCTCGTTGGAAAAGCCGCTCAGGGCTTCGCCCGGCGTGACCAGCCCGGTGAGCGCCAGCGACAGCAGCACCAGCAGCGCCACGATGTCCATGCGCAGCCGCTCGCTGATGAACAGATACATCGCGACCGCGGCGATGCCCAGCACGAGTGCGATCTGCAAAGTCATGATGAAGAAAGCTCCGGCGGGTAAGCCCGAAAAATTTTGGGTGAAAACCGGCTTTTGCCTTGGTGCGGCAACAACCTATAGCTATTTAAATGGGAGCATCATGGCGCGTGGCAGGCTGCGCTCGCCCGGCCCGGCTGTTATTCCTTGTAGTTCTTATAAAGAGATAGTCGTAGTAGTAGAGGCGCCGCCGGGCTGTGGACAAGCCGCTTTTTCGCAATGTTGGCGCGCAGTTGCCTGGTGCCGAAGGCTGTGCCCGGGCCCGTGCTGCGGGTGCGCCGCGATTGGGTACAACTTGCGCGCGTGCGCCGCGGCTGTGGACAAGTGGCGGCTTGCACGATCGGGCTCCCCAGGGTTGTCCACAGGCCGCGCCTAGAAGTGCAGCGCGTAGCGCAGCTGCACGAAGTTGTTGCCCGGGTTGGGCTTCCTGATGCCGGCGTTGGAGACGTGCTGAACGCGCAGCATCAGCTCGTGCTGGCGCTGCGCGCCCAGGCGCACGCCGGCACCCAGGTGCGAGGCGAAGTTGAAGCGCGTGCTGAATTCGCGCTCGGGCGTCTGGTAGTGCTGGTTGGCGTAGGTGGCGCCGATGCCGCCTTCCAGGAAGAACGCCGAGCGGCCCTGGTCGGGCACCAGGCGCAGCACCGGCGTGATGCCCAGCAGCGTGGTGTGGCCGCTGCCGCCGGGCACGGCGTCGTGCGACCAGCGGCTCACGTAGAGATCCCAGTGCCCGCGCAGCTCGCTGCCGCCAAGGCTGCGGCGAAAGCCCTTCCAGGGCAGTGTGGCGCCCAGGGTCAGCGCGTCGGTGTCACCGCGCGCGCGGCCGGCCTGCACATAGACGGCCGGGGTGTCCGCAAGGCTCGCGGCGTCGTCCGGCTGCTGCGCGGCAGCGGGCTGGGATGCGAGCAGCAGGGCGGAAACAAAGGCGCCGCCAAGGCCCGGCAAGGGCAGGCGGCGCGGCATGTTGCAAATGAAAGGCAGGGGCATGGGACAGCGCGAGGGTTACGAAAATTTATGTAACCACTGTAGAGGTCGCCCCCTGCCGCCCCCTGTAGGCGGGCACCGCAACGCCGCGCCGGGCGGCCGGCGCGGCGTGCGGGTGGCACGCTTACTGCGGCTGCGGCTGGCCCTGCGGCGCAGCCCCGCGCTTGCCGTGCGCGTGGTGGCCGGCATGCTTGCCGTGCTGGCCATGCATGCCATGGCCAAACCGGCTGAACATGCGCGCGCCCTCGGCGTCGAAGGTCTTTTGCTGCTCGGGCTGGAGCGAGGCGTAGAAGACCTTGGTGGCCTCGGCCCGGCGGTCGAACTCGGCCGCGCGCTGGGTTTGCAGGGCGCGCATGCGGTCCAGGCGCTCGGGCGTGGACAGCTGCTTCCAGTCCTGGCGCTGGCCGCCGTCCAGGCGGGCGTGCTGCTGGCCCGGCTGCATGGCCTGCTGGAAGGCGGCCCAGGCCGGCTCCTGCTGCGCCGTCAGGGCGAGCTTTTGCTTGAAAGCCTGGGCGCGCTGCTGGCGCATCTGCTGGCGCTGCTCGGGCGTCATGGCGCGGTGCCGGGCGTGCGCGCCGTCGTGGGAGGGGTGCGCGGCCTGCTCGGTGGCGGTGGCCGGGGCGGGCGAAGGTGCGCTCTGGGCGATGGCGGCCGTGGCGCCGGCCAGGGCCAGCAGCGCGGCGCAGGCGCCGGTGACGAGGGTGGTGCGGGTGCGGGTCATGGGGTGTTTCCTTTCAAGGTGCACTGCAAGATGAAAGGCAGTGTGCGGCGCCGGTGTAACGCCCGCGTGTGGCAATGCTGCGCCTGTGTAAAGTTGCACCCGGCTGCACCGCGCCGTACCCCGGTTTGTGATGAAAAACAGACCGAAATGCTTGCCAGGTAAAGGCGTGCAGCTATTTTTTTGATAGTACGAAAGCAGATCTGAAGTGTTCAAGAACATCATCGTCTACCGCATCGCCGAGGGCTGGCAGTCCGACCTGACGACCCTGGAGGAAGCGCTGGCCAGGGTGCCGTTTGCCGAATGCGGCGCGACGCAGGAAAGAAGCGCCGGCTGGGTGCCGCCGCGCGGCGAGGCCCATGGTCCGCTGGCCGAGAGCGTGGCCGGGCAGTGGGTGCTGCGGTTCATGACCGAGGCCAAGGTGCTGCCCGGCTCGGTGCTGGCGCGCAAGGTGCGCGAAAAGGCCGAGGCCATCGAGCGCGAGACGGGCAGGAAGCCCGGCAAGAAGGAGTCCAACGAACTCAAGGACGAGGCCAAGCTGGACCTGCTGCCCATGGCCTTCACCAAGCAGGGCTCGACCTGGGTGTGGATCGACCGCGAGGCGCGCACCCTGGTCATCGACAGCGGCAGCCAGGGCCGCGCCGACGAGATCACCACCGCGCTGGTCGAGCAGCTGCCCGGCCTGTCGCTGGCGCTGCTGGACACGCAGACCGCCCCCCAGGCGGCCATGGCGCACTGGCTGCGCGAGCAGGAGCCGCCAGCGGGCTTCACCGTCGACCGCGAATGCGAACTCAAGAGCCCCATGGAGGACAAGGCCGTGGTGCGCTACGCGCGCCACCCGCTGGACATCGACGAGGTGCGCGCGCACATCGAGACCGGCAAGCTGCCCACGCGCCTGGCCATGACGTGGGACGACCGCGTGTCCTTCGTGCTGACCGAGGGCCTGCAGCTCAAGAAGGTGCAGCTGCTGGACACCGTGCTGGACGCCCAGGGCGATGACGATGGCGGTTTCGATGCCGACGTGACCATCGCCACCGGCGAGCTGTCGCGCCTGCTGGTCGATCTGGTGCAGGCACTCGGCGGCGAGGGCCGCAGCGCGGGCATCCCGGCCGCGCCCGCGCCCGCCGCCCCGCAGGCGGGCGTGGCCACGCCCGAGGACGACGCGCCCTTTTAAAACCTGCCTCGGTCCCCCTCCAGCGCCCGCCCGGGCGCTTTTTTTGTGCTCGGGCGCGCCGCCACCACGACCACCAACGTTATCTCTTGTCTTCAATATCTTTAATTGGTAGTGGTAGTAGAGGCGGGCCCTGCCTGTGGACAACCGGTTTTTCTTCATCCACAGCCTGCATTTGCACTGCGTACAAGCCTGGGCAGCGGACCGGGCGCCCGGTGCCCCCGTTTTGGGGACAAACGCCGGCGCGCGGCCGCGCCTGTGGATAACACGGCAGTTGTGCGCGAACGCTGCGCAGACTTGTCCACAGGCCCGCCGGGCACGGCATTTTTCGGCAAAAAACCAGGTTTTGCGTTGACTGACAAGGAGGTATAGCTAGCTTTTTGGTAGTGCAAACGGGGCTGCGGGATAATCCGGCCCTTTTCCCCGACCACGCTGGAGCCCTCTGCATGACCGAGCCCACCCCCGCCCCCATCCCCCTGCCCGACCGCCTGGCCACCGACCCGCGCAGCCCCCACCACGCCCCCGAGGTGTTCGCGCAACAGGCGGGCATCGGCATCCGCTTCAACGGCAAGGAGCGCTTTGACGTCGAGGAGTACTGCGTGAGCGAGGGCTGGATCAAGGTGCCCGCCGGCAAGACGCTGGACCGGCGCGGCCGCCCGCTGCTGCTGACGCTGAAAGGGCAGGTGGAGGCGTTTTACAAGTGAGCTGAGCCAGACCCGCCCCAGCCGTACCTGTCCCGCCATGCTCAAGCTCGAAGGCATTCGCTAGACCGCCGAGGGCAGCGCGCAGGGGCAGCGGAAAATCTGACGTTGGAACTTTCAGGGTGGACAACCATGCGCATCGAATCGCTGCGGCTGAGGAATTTCAAGGGCTTTCGCGACGCCAGCCTGGCTGACATGCCCCGGCTGTGCGTGGTGGTGGGTGCCAACGGTACGGGCAAGAGCACGCTGTTCGGTGTGTTCGGCTTTCTGAAGGATTGCCTGCTGTTCAACGTGCGCCAGGCGCTGGTGCAGCGCGGCGGCTTTCGGGAGGTGCTGACGCGTGGCGTAAGTCCTGCCGAGGGCATCGAGATCGAGATCAAGTTTCGCCTGGAGATTGCCGGCGTGCAGCGGCTGGTGACGTATTTGCTGCACCTGGGTGAGGAGCGCGGGCGGCCCGTGGTGCTGCACGAGGTGCTGCGCTACAAACGCGGGCGCTATGGATCGCCATTTCATTTCCTGGACTTCCGACGCGGTGTGGGCTACGCCATCACCAACGAAGAGGATTTCAATCGGCCCGACGAGGAACTCGACCGCGAAGAGCAGCGGGTCGATCCGGACACGCTGGCCATCAGTGGGCTGGGGCAGTTCGAGCGTTTCAAGGCGGCAAACGCCTTTCGCCGGCTGATCGAGAACTGGCATGTCTCGGACTTCCATATCAGCGCCGCGCGTGGCACCAAGGACGCCATTGGCATGGAGGATCATCTCTCGGTCACGGGCGACAACCTGCAGCGGGTGGCGCGCAACATTTATGAAAACCACCCCCAGGTGTTCGAGCACATCGTGCAGCGCATGCGCGAGCGCGTGCCGGGCGTGACGGAGGTGACCCCAAAACCGACCGAGGACGGGCGGCTGCTGCTGCAGTTTCGAGACGGGGCGTTTGTCGATCCGTTCATCGATCGCTATGTCTCCGACGGCACGATCAAGATGTTTGCCTATCTGGTGCTGCTGCATGACCCGCAACCCCATCCGCTGTTGTGCGTGGAGGAGCCGGAAAACCAGCTCTACCCGACGCTGCTGTGGGAGCTGGCAGAGGAATTTCGCGATTACGCCTTGCGCGGCGGGCAGGTCATGGTGTCCACGCACTCACCGGATTTTCTGAACGCGTTGCGTCTGGACGAGGTGTTCTGGCTGGTCAAGCACGGCGGCTATACCCGCGTGCTGCGCGCCCGCGACGATGAGCAGATTGCCGCTTACATGGCTGCCGGCGACCAATTGGGCTATCTGTGGAAACAGGGGCTGTTTGCCGGGGTCGATCCGGCATGAGCACGCTGGTGTTCCTGCTGGAGGAGCCGTCGGCCCGGGCCATGTTGCAAGCGGTGTTGCCCAGGGTGCTGCCGCCCCAGGTGACAGTGCAATACATGGTGTTCGAGGGCAAGCAGGATTTGCACAAGCGGCTGGCGCTGCGGCTGCGGCACTGGCGGGCACCGGACAGCCGCTTTGTCGTGCTGCGCGATCAGGACAGCGATGACTGCCGCCAGGTGCGCGCCGAGCTGCTGCGGCTGTGTGCCGAAGGTGGCCGCAGCGACGCTCTGGTGCGCGTGGCCTGCCATGAACTGGAGAGTTTTTACCTGGGCGAACTGGCTGCGGTGGAGCAGGGACTGGGGGTGCCGGGGCTGGGTGTCCAGCAAGACAGGCGCAAGTTCCGGGCGCCGGACGCCTTGGCCAATGCGAGTGAGGAGCTGGGCAAGCTGACGCAGCAGCGCTATCAGAAGCTGTCCGGCTCGCGCGCCATTGCCGGGCATCTGCGGGTGGACGGAGGCAATCGTTCGCGCAGCTTCAATGCCTTGCTGGAAGGCGTGCGCCGTATGGTCGAGGCTGGTTGAAACGGCGGGCCGCCGTGGTTGGCGCAGCGATGGAGAAGGCCGTGCTGGGCGGGTTGCGCCAATTGATCGCCTGGGCACACAGGATGGATGGGACGGCGTCACTGCCCGCCAAACACCGCCTTCCTGCGCTCGAAGAACGCCTCGATGCCTTCGCGCAGGTCGGCGGTGCGGGCGCAGCGCTCGAAGGCCTGGGCCTCGGCCTGCAGCTGGCCGGCCAGGTCGCGTTCGAAGCTGGTGTGCATCAGGCGGCGCATTTCGCCATAGGCGCGGGTGGGGCCTGCTGCCAGGCGCTGCGCGAACGCCTGCGCCGCCGCGGGCAGCTCGGCCGCCGGCAACACGCGGTTGACCAGGCCGCAGCGCAGCGCCTCGTCGGCATCCAGCGCCTCGCCCAGCAGGGCGATCTCCAGCGCCCGGCGCAGGCCCACCAGACGCGGCAGCGCCCAGGAGGCGCCCACGTCGCAACTGGTGCCCAGGTTGATGTAGGCCAGGTTGAATTGCGTGCCTTGGGCGGCCAGCACGAAGTCGCACATCAGCGCCAGCGACAGGCCGGCGCCGGCGGCTGCGCCGTGCACCTGGGCGATGACGGGGGCGTCGAGCTCTTGCAGCAGGAGCAGCGCCGCGTTCAGCGGCTGCAGCAGGTCGCGCGCACCCTGCACCGGGTCGGCGGCGAGCGTGGCCAGGTCGCCGCCGGCGACAAAGGCCCGGCCTGCGCCCTTGAGCAGGACGGCGCGCACGCCGCCGTCCCGGGCGATGTCCTGCAGCGCAGCCAGCAGCGCCTGTGCCGTGGCCATGTCCAGCGCGTTCAGGGCCTCGGGGCGATTGAAGGTCAGGGTGGCCACGGCGCCCTGGCGCTCGACGAGCAGCGGGGCGTGCGCGGCGGCTGCGCCTGGGGTATCGGGCATGGTCGGGTGACTCCTGTTTCAATAGCTGGAAGTGCTTCGCAGACAAGGGGTTCCAGGCGATTTCATGCGTAAAGTGCCTCGATCTCCCGGGCGTAGCTCTTGTAGATGCTGCTGCGGCGCACCTTCATGGTGGCGGTGACTTCGCCATCGTCGTGGTCCAGTTCCTTGGTCAGCAGGTGGAACTTGCGGATGTGCGCCACCTGCGCCAGGCGGGCGTTGCCGGCGGCGATCTCGCCCTCGATCAGCTGGCGCACCTCGGGGGTTTCGACCAGGGAGCGGAAATGCGTGAAGGCGATGCGCCGCGCTTCGGCCCACTTGCCCACGGTCTCCAGGTCGATCTGCACCAGGGCCGAGACGAACTTGCGCCCGTCGGCGATCACGATGCATTCCTTGATGTACGGGCTGGCCTTCATGGCGCCCTCGATCTCGGTGGGCGTCAGGTTCTTGCCGCCGGCGGTGATCATGATGTCCTTGAGGCGGTCGACGATTTTGAGCTGCCCGCCCGCCTCCTCGCGCACCACGTCGCCGGTGTGCAGCCAGCCGTCCTGGAGGGTCTGCGCCGTGGCCTCGGGGTTCTTGTAGTAGCCGGCGAAAACCATCTCGCCCTGGATCTGGAATTCGCCCGTGTCGGGCGCCAGCCGGTAGCGCACGCCCTCGGTCACCGGGCCGACGGTGCCGGGGGTGACTGCGGACAGCCGGTGGCCCGTCACCATACCGGTCGATTCGGTCAGGCCATAGACCTCGATCAGCGGCACGCCCAGGGTGCGGAAAAAGCGCACCACCTCGGGCGCAATCGGCGCAGCACCGGTGAGCGCCACGCGCGTGCGGCGCAGGCCGATGAAGTTCTGCAGCGCACGCAGCACCAGCCAGTAGTGCGCGCCGTAGCGGGCGCGCTCGGCCAGGCTCCATTGTTCGCGCGGCTTGTCCGCCAGCGGCGCGCAGGCGGCCAAGGCGCGCGCGTACAGCGCGCGGCGCAGGCGGCCAGTCTCCTGCATCTTGATGGTGATGGAGGAGTGGAGCTTTTCCCAGATGCGCGGCACGCCCAGGAACATGCTGGGCGCCACCTCGCGCAGGTCCTCCTGCACGGTGCGGATGGACTCGCCGAAGTTCACCGTCGAGCCCAGGTACAGCGGCACGAAGGTGGTCAGCATCTGCTCGGCCACGTGGCACAGCGGCAGGTAGGACAGGTGCGAGGAGTCGCCCGCCAGCTGCAGCCGCTCGGCAATGCCCGGCACCACGCCGCGCATGTTGCGCCACGAAATCATGGCGCCCTTCGGCGCGCCGGTGGAGCCCGAGGTGTAGATCATCAGGCCGATGTCATCGAGCTTTTGCCGCGCCAGCAGCTCGTCGATGTGCGCCTGGCTGTGCACCGCCTCGCCCATTTTTTCCACTTCGGCAAAGGGCACGATCAGGGCGCGCTGCTCTGGGGCAAAGCTGCGCAGGCCCTTGGTCTCCATGACGATGATTTTCTTCAGGCGGGGCAGCTGGTCGAGGGCCTCCAGCACCTTGTCGGTCTGCTCCTGGTCCTCGCAGACCATGATGTCGATGTCGGCGTGGCCCACCACGTAGGCGACCTCGGGCGTCGGGCTGGTCGGGTAGACGCCCACGGTGACGCCGCCCACCAGCCCCGCGCCCATCTGCGCAATGACCCATTCGATGCGGTTCTCGGCAATCACGCCGACATGCCCGCCGGGCGGCAGGCCCAGCGCCAACAGGCCCTGGCCGAAGTGGCTGGAGCGGCGGTAGTAGTCCAACCAGGTAAAGGGCTTCCAGATGCCGAAATCCTTTTGCCGGATGGCGACGCGGCCTGCATGGTGCTGCGCGCGCTGGCGCAGCATCTGCGGCAGGGTGAGTTCGGGGAGTTGGTTCACGACAGCCACCTTTTGCGCCTTTTGTAGTGCTTGATGTCGCGGAAGCTCTTGGCCTCGCCGCTGCCGCCGGTGCCGAGATAGAACTCGCGCACGTCCGGGTCGCTGGCCAGGCGCTCGGCCGAGCCGTCGATCACGATCTTGCCGTTTTCCATGATGTAGCCGCTGTGCGCCACGGCCAGGGCCACGGTGGCGTTTTGCTCGACCAGCAGCATGGAGGTGCCGCGCTCGGCGTTGATGCGGGCGATGATGGAAAAAATGTCCTCGGTGAGCTTCGGGGACAGGCCGAGCGAGGGTTCATCGAGCAGCATCAGCGTGGGCTGGGCGATGAGCGCGCGGCCAATGGCCAGCATCTGCTGCTCGCCGCCCGACAGGTAGCCGGCCAGGCCCTTGCGGCGCTCGTGCAGGCGCGGGAAGTACTCATACACCAGGCCGAAATCGGGCTTGGGCGCGCCGGCGCGGCCCGACAGCGCGTAGGTCGAGGCAATCAGGTTGTCCTCCACCGTCAGGTCCTCGAACACGCGCCGGCCCTCCATGACGTGGGAGAGGCCCCGGCGCACCAGCTGCTGCGGAGCCAGCTGCGCCGTGTCCTGGCCATCGAAGCTGATGCGGCCGGCTTCCAGGGCGCCGTCTTCGAGCTCCAGCAGGCGCGAGATGGCTTTGAGCGTGGTGCTCTTGCCCGCGCCGTTGCTGCCCAGGAGCGCCACGATCTGCCCGCGCGGCACGGCCATTGACAGGCCGCGCAGGGCCTGCACGGTCTTGTTGTAGACGACCTCGATGTTGTTGACTTCGAGGACGGGGGAGGGGGCGTTGCTCATGGCGATGTGCGGGGGCGGCTTTTGCTCCTTCCCCCTTTGGGGGAAGGCGGGGATGGGGGCCGGCGGGCGATGGGCAGGACGCCTGGAGCTGCGACCGTCGCTAGCCCCCACCCCAACCCTCCCCCAGAGGGGGAGGGGGCAAGAGGGGTCAGAGCTTGATCCAGTCCGAGGCAGCGACCATCTTCTGCGCCTTCATGTCCGCCCGGTACACCCGGCCCACGGGGATGGAGTTGCCGCTGATGGTGATGGGCACGCCGATTAGTCCACCCGTGTCGAAGTCCTTGATGGTGTTGAGCGCTGCCTTCAGGTTGTCGCCCGTGAGCGGCTTGTTTGCCTCCAGCGTGCGCTTGGCCGATTCGAGCAGCAGCATGGCGGCCAGGAAGCCCTGGGTGTAAGCCGTGCTCTGGTACTCCGGGCGCATGGCGCGGATTTTTTCCAGCATGGGGGCCTTTTCCGTGTCGTAGTAGTAGCGAAACGGCATCACGCCCATGAAGCCGTCGCCATCCGGGCCCATCTTCATGACGGTGGAGCTGTCCATGGTCCAGAAGGTGCCCATCCACTTCGATTGCATGCCCTGCTGCTTGCCCTGGGTGATGAACTCAGGAATCGGCGCCAGGATGTAGCCGTGGAAGATGGTGTAGTCGGGCGCGGCGCGGCGCAGCTTGATGACTTCGGTGGACACGTCCACGCTGCCGGCGGGCGTCATGATCTTGATGGGCACCGACAGGCCGAGCTTCTTGGCCAGCGCCTCGCTGGAGTCGATGGGGTCGCGGCCGAACTCGGAGTCGGAATAGACGAAGGCCACCTTGGCGCCGGGCTTTTCCTTGGCGATGTGCTTCAGCAGGATGCCGAACATCTCGGTGTAGTCCGGGCCCACGAGGAACTGGTGCGGGTATTTCTTCGGGTCGTTCAGCTCGGTGGCGAACGACGCGCCGCACATCAGGATGCTGCCGTTGCGATCCAGCTCGGGGTTGATGGTCTTGGCGAAGCCCGTGGAGTCGCCGTAGTACAGATTCACCTTGTTCTGGCTGGTGATCTTCTTGAACGCGGCCACCGACACGTCGACCTTGTAGCCCGTGTCCTCGGGCACGTACTTGACCTTGCGGCCCTTGATGCCGCCAGCGTCGTTGACGATCTTCACGTAGTCCTGGATGCCGGCGTTGATGCCCACGCCGGCAAAGGCGAACACCCCCGTCATGGGGATGGAGCCGCCGATGACGATCTCATCGGCCCCCTGCGCCAGCACCGACAGCGGCTGGGTGAGCGCTGCCGCGCCGGCGGCGGCGGCCGTCAGCACCATGCTGCGGCGGCGGGTGGAAATGCGTTGCTGCGGGTCCATGGCTGTCTCCTTGGGGTGGTGGTGTCGTCAGGGTGAAAGCAGTCGGTGGGGCGTTCGCTGGCTAGCGGGCTCAATTGCGGAACGGCCACAGATGAAAGAAGCGCCGCGTGCGTCGCCACATCTCGGCCAGCCCCAGGGGCTCGAAGACCAGGAAGCCGACGATCAGGGCGCCAAAGATGACCAGGCGCACGGGCGAGAGAAACACGGTGAGATCGGTGCCGCCAGGCAGCAGGTCGACGATGAGCTTGAGCACCTCGGGCACCAGCGTCATGAAGACCGCGCCCAGGACACCGCCCAGGATCGAGCCCATGCCGCCGACGATGATGGCGGCCAGGAAGAAGATCGACATCGACAGCGGAAAGCTCTCGGGCGTCACCACGCGGAAGAAATACGCCCACAGGCCGCCCGCCACGCCGGCGTAGAACGACGACAGGCCGAACGACAGCAGCTTGTATTGCAGGAGCGGAATGCCCAGCACCTCGGCCGAGATGTCGCGGTCGCGAATGGCGATGAAGGCGCGGCCGATGCGCGTGCGAAACAGGTTGGCCGCGCCCAGCAGCATCAGCACCATCACCGGCACGATCAGCCAGTACAGGCGAAATGAGGTGTCCAGCACCACGCCGAAGAGCTGCCCCGGCTGCATGGACAGGCCCGCCGTGCCGCCGGTGATCTTCAGGTTGGCAAAGAAGAAGTGCGCAATGAAGGACGCGGCAATGGTCACGATGGCCAGGTACAGCCCCTTGACGCGCAGCGACGGGATGCCCACCACCATGCCGCCCAGCATGGCGACCAAGCCGCCGGCCAGCAGGTTGAAGAGCAGCGGCGTGCCCCAGCGCGCCTGCAGGATGGCCACGGTGTAGGCGCCCAGGCCCATGAAGGCGGCCTGCCCCAGGCTGACCAGCCCCGTGTAGCCGGTGAGGATGTTCAGCCCCGTGCTGCTGGCCACGTTGATGGCAATCAGGCAGGCCAGGTAGAGCCAGTAATCGCTGGCGATGAAGGGAAAAGCGACGAGCAGCACGGCGGTGATGCCCAGCCAGACGTGCTGCGTGCGCGAGTCGAACAGCGCGGCGTCGCTGGCGTAGCTTTCCTTGAAGGTTCCGATGCGCATGTCAGTGGGTCGTTGTGCCGACGCGCGGCTGTTGCTCCCTCTCCCGCTGGCGGGAGAGGGTTGGGGTGAGAGTGGGGGGTTCAGGCAGGCGTGGCGCTCGAGCCAACCCCCTCACCCCGGCCCTCTCCCCCACGGGGGAGAGGGAGAGGCGGGCGCTGGTGAGGTTGTGATGGAGCCTCATAGCCGCTCGATCTCCCGCGTGCCAAACAGCCCGTACGGCCGCGCCATCAGGATGGCCACCAGCACGATGAAGGTCGCCAGCAGCTTGTACTCCCCGCCCAGGTAGGCGCCGGCCAGCGCCTCCACCAGGCCGACCAGCACGCCGGCAACCAGCGCGCCCAGCACGCTGTCGAGCCCGCCGACGATCACGACCACCAGCACCGACAGGCCGAACACGCCCATGGAAGATGAAATGCCGCCGATCGAGCCGACGATGATCCCGGACACCGCCGCCAGCATGGCGGAGACCACCCAGGCCAGCGAGAACACGCGCGGCACGTTGATGCCGACCGAATACGCCGCCCCCTGGTCGCTGGCCGTGGCGCGCAGGGCCACGCCGCCGCGCCAGTAACGAAACACCAGCAGCACCGCGGCGATGAACACGGCGGCGATCACCGCGCCCCAGAACACCTTGGGCGCCAGGAAGGCGTCGCCCACCATGATGGGCTTGGTCGGCATGAAGTCCGGCAGGCGGCGCTGGTCGGCGCTCCAGATCATCTCCACCAGGCCGACCAGGATGGAGGCCAGGCCCACGGTGACCATGAAGGCCGAGATCGGCGGCTCGCCCAGCAGCGGGCGGATCATGGTGCGCTCGATGATGGCGCCCAGCAGCCCGCTGGCCAGCACCGCGGCAGGAATGGCCAGCCACAGCGGCAGCGCCCACAGGGCGGCGAAGGTGAAGAACAGGTAGCTGCCGGCCATCAGCATCTCGCCGATGGCGATGTTCACCACCCGCGTGGCCTTGTAGACCATGACGAAGGCCAGCGCCGCCAGCGCGTACAGCCCGCCGCTGGCGATGCCGGTGAGGCTGATCTCGAACAGGTAGGCCCAATCCATCATGCGGCCCCCTGTGCGGCGGGTGCGGGCACGCGCCCGGCAGCGGCCTGCAGCCTGGCGCGCAGCTCGCCCACGTCGCCCGAGCCGAGGTAGGCGCGCGCCACTTCCGGGTCGGCCTGTACCACGGCCGGCGTGCCCTGGGCGATGACCTGGCCGAAGTTCAGCACCACCACGTGGTCCGACAGGTCCATCACCATGCCCATGTCGTGCTCGACCATCAGCACCGTCGCGCCCCACTCGGCGCGCACGTCCAGGATGAAGCGCGCCATGTCCTCGGTCTCCTCGCGGTTCATGCCGGCCACGGGTTCGTCGAGCATCAGCACCTCGGGCTGCATGGCCAGGGCCCGGGCCATCTCCACGCGCTTTTGCAGGCCGTAG